>CAWUJK010000025.1:0-19979 GCA_963922865.1 uncultured bacterium
TTACGGTTTTTCGGTTAGGTGTATAAAGGATTAATTATTGCTCAAAGAGTTTGAAAAACGATTTGTTAGCAATATTTATACAGAGAATAAGCCAACTTTAGTCGGTAAATTCGTCTTTTTGGCTCTTATTCTCTTTATGATCTAAGCGAGTCATTTTTAGAAATTGAATTATTAATTTTAAATGAAACTCAAATAATTTTTTAATTATAAATACAAAACCAAATGAACATAGCATTCTATGTTCATTATATTTTCAAAAAACTCAATACTCTTGCAAAAAAATTTTATATATGTTAAACTTAAAAAAGTTTATAATATAAAAATATAAAAAATGCCAGAAAACATTTGAGACAAACTAGAAACAAAAGAAGATATTACTCCAAGAGAAGCTCAAAATAATGAAACATTAAAAAATAAGGACTACATATGATTTGATGACCTTCGAAAAAACTTTGAAACAAAAGAACACGAAAGTATTAAAAACCTATTAGACTTAGTTTGAGGATATATAGATGCAAGACTTTCTAAAGAATTTTCTCTGCAAGAAAAAAATTCTATTAAACTAATAATTTTTTCTCAAACAGAAAAAGAACTAAATTTATGAAATCTAGCTTGAAAAACAGTGGAAAAACTATTAAAACCACTTAAATCAATGATAGATTCTTTCAGTTTGGAAGAAAAAACATTAGAACAAGCAAAACAAAACTTTGATCAAATATCATTAGAATTTGATAATTTATGACTAGGAAATTTGAGAGGAATAATAGATAAAAAAATCGAAAAAGTAAATGAAACCAAGAAAAAAATACCCACTAAAAATTTTGAAAAACTAAATGATGTTTTAGATATATTTAACCCAAATAGAGAAAAATTAAATGAAAAAGATATATTAAATAAAATAAAAGAAAAAACCAATAAACTTTCAGGATACCTAAATAAATCAAAAGAAATATGAAGTGATGTATCAAATTCACTTGATTTACTACCAGCATGATTTTGAGAATATATTAAAGACTGGATATCAAAAACAATAAAACAAGGATGAATTTTATGATTTATACTATGATTTATTTTTGGAGAAAATCTTGAAAAAAACGATAAATTCGCAAAACCAACAAAAAATCTATTTAATTATTACCAGAAACAAGAATCTATACTTAAAAAATCAAATATAGATGAAGAAAAATTAAAAAACTTAGAGCCCAAAAAACTAGAAAAATTTTATAAATTTTTAGAAAACGAAAAAATAGATTATCAACAAGAAAATTTTTGGGAAGAATTATTTTCTTGAAAAACCAAAAATAACAAAACAAAAAAATTAAACGACTTACTAAAAAAACAAAATTGAAAAATCTTAGAAAAAAACGATTGAATAGATGAACTATTAGAAAAATTAAACTCAAGCTGAAGTTTATACAACCAAGAAAAAATAAAACAACAAGAATTAGAGTTGCAACAAGCAAGTTTAAACTCTCAAAATTCAAGTGAAAAATTAGTATTGACAACAACAGCAGTTTCAACCGCCCAACAAGCAATACAAAAAGCAGAACAAAATTTAGCACAAACACAAGCAGAACTTAAAAAATATAATCAAACACCAGAAAAAAAACAAAATCTAGAGTCTCAATTTAAGCAAGCTCAAATAGATTTAGAAAAAGCCAAATCCATAGAACAGGAAAAAATAAGACAAGCAGAAATGGCAAAAAAACAAGCAAAAATTGATAAACAAAAATTTCAAGAAAAACAATTTGAGACATCTATAAACACAATTTGAACAAACAAAGAAATTAAATTTGAAGCAAAAACATATAAAATTGAATTTCAATGAAGCAATACTTTAGTCTTATGAGACAAGAAATACAAATTGAGCCTTATATCTTTAGAACATAATATTGAAATATTAAAAAAAATAGAACTACACTGAAACAATGTTATGGCTGAATATAAAACATGAATATTCACCACAGAGAAAACTCAAATAAAAACACAAACCCTAAAAGAAATACTAAAGTCACTTTTGCAAAAAAATGAATATGAACAAAAAGTAGAGTGAAAACCAGCTAAATTTATAGTTAAACAATTATAACATAAAAAGTCAAGCACAAATAATTGCTCGGCTTTTTTTAATATGTTAAAATAATAAAGAACATAAGTTTTAATTTAAATATATAAAAAAAAATTATGCCTAGAACTGAAAGACTTAGAATTAATGATAATCCTGAACAAGAAACTAGATTGACTCAAAAGTGAGATACTCCACAATGAGTTGTTCAGGAAACTCAAGAAAAGCTTTCTCAACAAGAAATGCAATTAACTGATTCTAGTTTAGAAAAACTTTGAAAATCAAGAAGTGAGGCTTTAAAATTGGCAAAAAAAGTTTTGAATATAAACGATCCTTTAGATTTTGAGGTATTTAAAAATAGAATAGAAAAATACCAAGAAAAACACAATATTTGAGTTGATTGAAAAATCTGAAAAGAAACCTTTGTTGAGATGGAAATAGAATGATTAAAAGAGCAAGTAATTAAAAATATCAATACTATATGAATATCGTCAAATTCTATAAAAAAAATAGAATATGCTTTAGAAAATGCAAACCCTATTTGAAAAAATATAAGGGAAACTTTAATAGTTGTAGAATGATTTAAACAAAACAGTCCTTTAGCTTGAGATAACAAATACAAAGAACTATTTGAAAAGCTAGAAAAATTTAAAACTAATCCTTCCAATTTAAGTAGAGCACAAGACTTAGTTGATAAAAATTCACAAAAAGTAGAGAGTCTTTACTTAACATTAACAGATAAAAATACATCGATAACTGATAAGATAGGAAAAATAGTAAAAGACCCTACTGTTTTAATGCTTGGTTGAGTGCTATTTCTTTTTTGAGTATTTTGATCAGATTCAAAATATACCAACTCATTTATAAAAAGACTTGGATGGATAGTTTGAGCTTGAGTTTTTTGAAAATCAATATGGAATAAAATATGAGTTGATGAAATAATAGAAGATGTTTCTAGCTCAACAAAATCATGAATATTAAAAGACCTTTGAGAAAATATTAAAAAAGGTGCTGTAAAATGAGGAGCTTGAACAAAAAAATTTTTTGAAACCACTTTTCCAGAAACATTTTCTAGTATATCTGATGGTCTTTGAGAGCAATTTGCAAATACTATTAGCGCTATTTCAAAATATAATGATTGATTAAAATGAGCCAGTGATACAAAAAAATATTATATAGAAGAAGATAAGCTATGAGTTTTAGTTTGAGATTTATTATGAGATGAAAAATTTTTAAATACATCAAAAAGTGATTTACAAAATATAAACTCTAAGCAAAGCTTAAATCCATATATAAAAGATAAAACCAAAAAAGCCTTAAATGATGCAAATATTTGAGATAGTCAAATTAATTCTTTTGTTCAAAAACATCTTTTTTCTAATAGCTTTAAACCAAATGATGAGCAAGTATCTGATATAATTTTAACACAAACAATGAAAGACTCTCTTAGAGATATAATAACAAATGATTCAGATAAAATTATAAACACAAACACTAAACTTGATAAAGAAATAAAAAAAGATTTGGCATGACTTATTAACTCAACTAAACCAGAAATAAAAAATATTTGAAAACATTTAAGAAACTCGCTAAACTCTTGAGAATTAGATGAATTTAAATTAGAAAATTTTCCAAGTATAAAACCAGCAGACAAAAATAAAATACAATCCTTGATAAAAAAGTTTAAATATATATTAGCATGAGAAAAATATATTGGTAAACAAATAGAAAAGATAGAAAATATAAGCATAATTTCAAATTGAGATTATAGTGATACCAAGCAAACCCTAGAACAAAAATTAGCATTACTAGAAAAATCAAGCTTAGAATCTTCAAAAATCCAAACTTACGATTTTTCTATAGATAATTTTGAAGATGCTAAAAGTAGAAAAAAACAAGAAATATTAAAAGCAGCTAAAGCTTTATCCATAGCTACACTTAGTTTAGCTTGAGTCCAAATTGATATAAATGCACAAGTAAAAAATCTAGATAAACAAGCAAAAATAATAGAAGATAAAGAAACACTGAATCAAATAGAGTTAAGCGATATACCAAGTGTTGATAAAACACCAATAGACTTTAAAAAATGGTATGAAAACAATGAAGAAAAAATAAAAAGGGCAGAAGAAATTCTAGAAAAATATAAAAATGCTTCATGAACAAATCAAGAAACTACAGTAAAAAATATAGCACAAGAAATTTTATCTAAGTACAAAAAAAATGATACACTTTGAATAGAGAGTTGATTATTTCAAAGTAATTATGAAAAAGTAAAAGAAAAATACTCTCAAAAAATTACAAAACTAAACTGAGAAATAAGCTCAGTAAATGTATCTCAAACAGCACTATTTTCAAAATCAAAAACTAAATTGGAAGAAATCAAACAAAAGTATAATGATTTATTACCCTGAATTATTTGAATCACCATTAATGATATACAACAACAATCTAAAAATATATTTAATCAATTATTTACGACTCTTATTGATGTAGAAGTTTCTTCAGATGCTTTTGTATATTTGGATGATAAACTAGAAAGTTCTAGCCCAAATTTAAAAACATCTCAACTTTTAGATAGTATCAAAACACAAATAAAAAAATTGGAACAAAACTATAGTGTTCAAGTTGATTTATCTAATATTGAACCTAACAACACACAAGAAATTAAAACTATAATAGAAAATATAAAACAAAATCATTTACTTGTATCCAATTTTGAAAATGATGATGTGATAGAAGAAAAAGTAGAAAAAATAAGAGAACAAGTTCAAAAAATAGTAAGAAAATATATTTCTTATATAAACTCCCAAAATAGTCTTGAATGACTAAAAAAAGCTAAGACAAATTATGATGAAAATGTAGATGTTCTTTGAACTTACACAAACTCTCAACCATGAATATTAAATAGTATTAGCTCTATGTTTGAAGATTCAGCAATAGAAATAGCCTATGAAGAAAAATTGAAAGAACTTAACCCAAAAATCCAACAATCTATTAAAACGAATCCTGAACTAAAACAAAAATTAGTAGATTGGGGAGTTCTATGATTCTTTCAAAAATATAGTAGTATTTGAGTTATAGATAATATAAATAAAAAAATGTGAGAAACTACCAAATTGATTGAGCTTAAAAATAATCTAGAAATAGTAAGAAAAATGTATGAAAATGATAACTCTCAAACACAACTTATAACAGATATTGATTTGATTTTAGAACAAATAAATAATTATATTAAATAAAAAGAATTATGTCATTTACAAATGCTATAGAATGAAAAAAAACAGATACACAAAATAATGTGCTACCAACTCAAAATAACAGTATTAATTTTGATTCTGTTGTTAAGTGACTTAAAAATAATAGTGATATTAGTATCTCTACTCTTTGATTTTCATTAGAAAAAATTTGAAAAACATTAAATGATAAAAATGCAGCTGAAGTTAATACTATTGTTTTAAAACTTAGTAAAGCTAGTAAATATAGTGAAATAAGAGATTATATAGCTAGCATAGAGGAGATTTGAAAAAAATATGAAGCTCAAAAAAATCAAGCTACAAATTTCGTATGAGTTCAAGAAAAAGGTTTTCTTGAAAGTATAATTTCAGACGTTAAATGATTTATTCTAGATTCACCTTCTCTTAATAAAATACAAGAAATTGATATAGACTGAAAAGTTGAAAATATGGATGAGTTTAATAAAAAACTTGCTAGTTTAATTGATGTAGTTAAGGATGACTCAAAATTTCAAAAATTAGATTCTGAAAGTAGATCTAAAATTATATCATGACTTGAAAAGATTTGAACTTGATTAGAGAGGCAAACAAATAAAACTTTAGATTTTTTAGATAATAAGATAAATTCCTTAGCTGAGCAAATAGAATCTCAAAATGAATGAATAATTAACTTAACTATTCAGTGAGAGTCTATAACTTTTAACTCTAAAGAAGAAGCATTCGAATTTGTGCAAATGCTAAAAGAGGAAGCTGAATGAGAATTCCAATCTATTATGACCGATTTAGCCGAAATGGTATGATCAACTTTATTTTTTATGTTTTCTAGTGATTTACCATTTAAGCCATATATTTGGACTAAAGATTCTATACACGATTGAATTGATAGTTATAAAGATAATGACCCTTGGTTTTATCTTATTATATATTGACTTCAATCACTCTTCTTTATTGTAACTTCTATTAATTATACTGAAACTATATATAGAAGAATTTATAGGGACATACTTGGTAAAATGTGAATTAAAAGATATCAACTTTGAGAATTTAGTAAGACTAGATTGGTTTTTCAATCATGAGAATCACAAAAAGAAGTGGAAAGAAAAGAAAGATATAATAGAAGATTAGACGCTTATGATTATTTGAAAAATAATTTATTTAAGATAGAGCCTAAAAATAGAAATGCTTATTTAAAAGAATTAGATAGTATAGAATCATATATAAATATAGATTCTAAAACTTTTTGGCTAAAATTTGAAGCTTTAAAGGAAGAGAGATGACTTACTTGAAGAGTTATTAATACTTTTAAATATTGACCTAAATTTACTCCTTGGGATATAGAAAGATCTCAATCTAGTTTTCTAAATACTAATCATAATAAACCTCTTGAAAATATTAAAAAATGACTTGAATATGCTTTTGATTGAGTAGAAGTTTCTCAATTAGATGATTGAAATAGAACTATTAATGTGTGAGAAGAATCTAAAGCAATAAAAGATCTTAGAAGCTATATTGAATCAATAGAGGATTCTAATAGAAGAAAAACAACTATAGATAACTTAGATAAGTTTTTAGAATCATTAAAGACAGAACCTATGTCTGCTTTTAATATTAAATGACAACTATATAATATCATTGAAAATAATTATTATGATAAAGATAATATTATTAATGAAATAAATAAAAAATACTTCAAGAATATTGATGTAGATGATTTAGAAAGAAGATGATATTTCAAATGGGTTTTGGGGTCATATGATAGTTTTAAATGAAAGTTATGAGAATTTAATAAGCATATGGTTGAAGTTTGGTGAAAATACGCACCAACCTCTCTTACTTCATGACAAGCATTAGCTATAAAGTGGAGAGAAGCTGTAAAAAAAGGAGAATGGGAGTGAGACTTAGAAGAAGTAAAATCTATGTTTAGTAAGATTGATTCTGGTAAATTAAAACTTAATACTCAATTCCCTGGTTATAATAAATTTTTTATACCTGTTGGTTTATTTAAATCCATTTTTTGAAAATATTGAATTGAAATGCCAAGTATTTCTAATTTAGATAGATATGGTAGTTCTATAAAAAACAAAGCATTTGAAGATATACTAAAAAAATGATCAGAGTTTTGAGAACATCTAAAAAAAGCTAAAGAAATATTTTCTCAAGAATTATCAGAAAATCTTGCTCATGTTTTTAATTTAGATTCTGATAGATTTCCACCAAAACAAGAGAAACTTTTTGAAAAAATATATCAAGATTTAAAAAAATCAGTAGAATCCGGAGAGTATAAATTAACCCCAGATCAAGTTAAACTAGAATTTGTTAAAATGTATAATTGATATTTAACTAACCAAAGAGTACTTTTAGAAATTTCTAATTCTTTTAGCAACAGTGAACAAAAAACTGAAAGAATTCAAAGTTTTATTAAAAAAGTAGAAACAGGAAAGTGGATTTGAACACCAGATGATTTAGAAGAAACGATAAAAGCTTTAAAATCTAAGTGATTAACCAAAGAACATTATGATTTTTTGAATACTATAAAACCTAATGAAGAGATAAAGCAGTTTTTAAATGATATTAGCACTTGAAATGTTTGAGAAGATACTCTAGAAAGCTATAAAAAAATTAATGAATTACTATTTTCTTCGGTAAAACAAATGGTAGAGGAAAACGAAGAATTATCAAAGACATCTACTGGGAAAAATATACTTAACTTAGATATTAACGAAATCAAAAAAATAGTAATAGCTCAATCTGCAATTGATGAGAACTCAGATTTTTGACAAAAACTACTTGATTTTAGCTGAGCATTAAATGATTTTGTTATCCAGAATACATTACTCAATTCAAAACTATTTTTATTAGATATAGAAGAAGAAATTAAAAAAATTAATGAATCATGAACAAGATTAAAAGAAATAGATTTTGCAAATGAAAAATTCTGAATTTTTGAATCCGATGGTAAAATTAGCCTTGATTCTTATAAATCAAACGAATTAGAGTTAGTAAAATTACTTAAAACTCTAAATTGAGATAATAGCTCTTTAGGTAAACTATGAGCTTTATTTCAAACAATTAACAAAGATAATATAAACTACACTTCCACTGAATTTTTTGATGAACTTAATAAAGCCTTATGAGTAAATTTTGATATTGATGAAAATACTACAAGATCTGATTATAGATGATTAATCATTTCTGAAATAGAACCTAAATTGAAACTTATAGTTTCTGGTTTTGAATCTAAAAATCTAGAAGATAAAAAACGTATTACTGAGGAGTTAAAAAATATTTTATGAGTTAGTTTAAGTGATTTGAACTCTAAAACTACAACCTCATTAAAAAACGCTTGATTTAATATTTGATTTTATACTGATAAGATAGTTGCTTTCAACGAAGAAAAAAATCATCTAGAGGCAGAAGAATTAAGACTAAAAGCAGAACAAAGAGCAGAAAAGGCAAAACTAGAAGCAGAACAAAGAAAAGAAGATAGAAAAAGAAAAGAGCAACAAAGGATAGAAAAGGCAAAAAAAATAGATGAACAAAGAGCCAAAAAAGAAGCTGAGTTAAAGCAAATTAAAGAAAGGAAATTAGAACAAACACTAAACAACCTTTCTAAAACAGAAGAAAAAATATCCTCTTTGAACGAAAATATTAAATACTTAGAGAATATTGAAATGACAGGTGATGAAGAAGAAATAAAAGAATTACACTCAGACTTTAGAAAAAGAAATATTCAATTAACCCTAAAAGTTTTTTGAAAAGAATTAGTTTTTCTTAAATCAGTATATAAAGCAGAAAACACTAAAATTATTAATCAACAAATATCTAAACTTAAAATAGAACTAGGTCAAAAAGAAAACGAAAAACTAAAACTAGAAACCGATTTATTCAAATTAGAAAAACCAAAGCAGTATTTTAATGCCTTATTGGAGAACTTCATGGAAAAACTAGATGATAAATGATTTGATAACTCTGTTATAAGAGACGCTTTAAAAAATAAAAAAGCTATTAGTCTAATAAACCAATGAGAAGTTGATGAAGCATTCTCTCATATAGAAAAATATATGACTAAAAAATGGAATACTTTAGGCCTAGACACAAGTATCCCAAAAAATATTTGGGATGAGATAAAAAATAGATGATTTACAATTACTAGATAAAACATGAGCACATCAAATAAAATTTCTACAAAACCATCAACCCAAAATGAAAATTTTGAGTCTTTAAACTATATAGAATTTTATTGAGGAACAGAAATTCTAGCTACATTAATTCATTATTATAGTGAAACATTATTTTATAATAATCTAAATTTAAGCGTTTTAAGAAAATCAATACTAAAAAAATTAGACCTAAAACAATTAACACAAGAAAATATAGTCTCAACAAAAATGCAAAACTCAACTATATTTATATATTTAGACAGCTGAGAAAATATCCAAATAAGTATTGATTCATTAAAACAAGATAGACAAAGAGAAATACTTTGAAATACAAGTAAACAAAAAACACAAGAAAACGTAAAAAAACTACAAAATGCAATAGAGCAAATATACTCAAACAATAGCTGATATATATACAATTCTGAAATAAACAATGAAGACAAAATAGACATTGAGTGATTTTGAGAAAACTTAAACCTTTTAGAAATAAAAAAACTTTTAGACAAAGAAAGCTCAAAACTTAAAAAAATATATAAAATCACTTGAGAAAGCCAAGAGTATATAGCACTCCTAAAAACAGAACTAAAATTTTATGTTGGAATTTGAGACAAATACGAATGAGCAGCTAGATATTTTTCAATGAACCAGAAGCAAATAGACCAAAAAGTAAGAAAACTTTCAAATACCATGAGTGTAGCAGATTTGATTGAATATATAAAACATAGCAATAAACAAATAGAAAATAACTATAAAAAATCCCAAATGGTAAATCAAGTCAATACAAAATTTATTAACTCACTATGCAAAGCCACATTTGATAAACTAAAAAAACAAAACGCAAGCAACACATACTTTATAAACTTTGCAAAAGCAGTAACATGAAGATGAAACCTTAAAATATACAGTTACGAAGAATATAATAAAAAAGACTCCTTCAACTATCAAGATCTAGAAATAGATGATTCATACAAACAAATAGACATGGCAAACAAAGCACTAATATTTGTTATGTATAGAAAAAATTGAATACTAGAAAAACTCAAAAAAACAAAATTAAAAGACTTCAAAATACAAGACGAAGAAATATGAAACAAAAAACCAAAACAAATATTGAGTGAATTTAAAACCCAGTTGTGAAAAATAAATAAAAACGACCCAAACTACGCTCAAAACATTTTAATAAAATCATGATTTGATTCTTTGATTTGAACACAAAAAGAGTATAATAAACTCAACTTTGATGAAAAAGTATCTCTTTGAGCAATAGCAAGAATTACAAAAATTTTAAAAGACGCTAGTAGTGAAGATATACAAAACCCAGATTTTATAAAAGAAAAAGTATTAAAAACTACAAAAGAATCTTTTGAGCACTTAAACGATAGTTTTAGTGATAATCTAGATTGATGGTGATGAATCTTTTGAAAAGATGCAAAAGAACTATGACTCACTTGAGAATTTGCAGAAATATTTGATTTATACCAAGACATAAACTGAAACTCTTGACTTTTTGACCTTTGAGATAAAACTAAAGACAGCTATATTATTTCACTACCAACAGCTACAATTTTGTGAGTATGAATAATAGCAGGAGCAATTATATTGTGACCATTTTTAGTTTGAGCAGCAACAATATCTACCTGAGCACTATTTATAGCCTGAGCTAAACTATGAGCAGTAGTTTGAGTAACAAGCGCCATAGTACAAACACAATGATACGACACCCAGCAAGAAGCAATAGTAGATATATCATCTCAAATTGGAGTAGATTCACTTTTAACATGAGCATTTACAATGGTATGACTTCCAGTAGTAGCAAAATATTGAAACATTAACCCAGACCTAATATTTTCCAAAGCAGCTTGGGCAACTAAATCCGGATTAGCAGATAAATGATTTATATGATGAGAAATAGCTTTTACATGAATGATTGCTAGCCCTACAGTTTCTCATATAGTAAAACAATGGTATCCAGAAAACCATTTTGATACAGATAAAACCAGCTACCATGAACAATTAGAAAAACAAAAACTTGACAAATAAATTATACTGTGTTATAATGATAATATATACTTAATATTTAATTTAAACAAATATGTGAATAATGCACTCTCCAAAATGGAAATTTGCTCAATGAGTATGAGTATTACCAGCGGCATCAGTTTGAGTAGATCTTTGAATAAGCCAAGCAGTTTGAACTACAGCTTGAGCTGTATCCTGAGCAGTTGAACATGTTTTAAACTGGATACCTGAACCAGTTAGCACTTATGCTCTACCAGCATTATGATGAGCCTGAGCTTGACTTTTATCAAACCAAATAATGAATGATTTATGAGTCCAAAAAAAGTGGCTTAAATATTGAGTAAATTGATTGGCAGTAGTTTGATGACTTGCATGATGATCAGCCCTAGCTCCTTACCTATTTACATGAGCAGCATGATACTGGGCATGAAAACTTTGATGGAAATATGGAAAAGAAGCGCTTAAAAGATGAGTTTGAGCAGCTTGGTGACTTACTTGATGAGCAGTAGTATGATGAGCAAAATCAGCTTGGAAATGATTAAAATGACAGCAAAAAATAAACCCACAATTTTAAGAACTAGCAAACATGCTAGTTTTTTTGTTTTTTAATTAAAAATATGCTAAAATAAACCAAATACTTAATAAAAAAACAAAAATAATGGATATTTTAAAATCACATTTTAATGATGACGAGTTTCTGCAAGTAGAAGAAAAAATAAACAATGACCCTAGCTTTAGAGAAAAATATGAAAAAATTAAAAACAACCCAGACTATAAATTAACTAAACTTGAAGAAAAAATATCAAGAACTCAGGAAACATTTGAAAAAAGATTTGAGTCTTTTAAAAAAGTAGTTTTAGAAGCCGAAGAACAAGCATCTAAAAGTATTAGTGATAATCTAAAACAAAATATAAATGATACGGTAAAAAAAGAGAAAGATAAAATTGAGTCAGAACTTAGACAAAAAGCAGAAAAATTTTTACCATTTTGAATTTGAACATGGCTTTTTGATAAAGCAAAAGACCTTTTAGAACCAACATGAGAAAAAAATTGATTTATGTCTAAAATTTGAATATGGCTTTGATGAGTAATATTATCAATACTATGATTAAAAAAATGATATGATAAACTGACACAAAACTCACAAGACCAAATTAAGCCTGAAAATTTAAAAAAAGAATCAGAAATAATAAAACCCGACAAAAAAACAACTTGAAATGAAAATAATGAAAATGTAACACTAGAACAAAAAGAAATAAACCCACAAAAAAAACAAGAATTTTATTATAAATCATGAAAAATATTAATAAAAAATTTATTGGACGAACAATTTACACCAAAAGATAATTTTTGAATAATTACAGACAAATTACAAGACATAAAATACTCTGAGCTAAAAAATCTATCATTTTTAGATTTTGATAAAAACAATAAATGATTTATCAAAGAAAACTTTGAAAAAACTAAAAGCAATTTATTATGAGACGAAATGGTAGTTTTATACGACAATATACTTTCAAAACAAAACATAGAAAAACTACTTAAAAACCCAAAAACCAAAGAAAGCCTATTAAAATTATGAATTGATAATTTTGAAAATTTTAGCTGGAAAAACCTAAAAATAAAAGAACTTTTTACAATATTTGCTTTAGTAGTATCATCTATAACACTATCTTGAATATCACTAATGCCTTGAATATGAAAAAATGTTTTTGATAAAATACTAGCCTTCAAATCAGATATGCCATGATTTGAAGATATCAAAGAAGATCTAAAACAAGCTGAAGCCGATTTTGAAAAAAATGTTATTTCTAAAGAAACCATTACAGAAATAATCTCTATTTCCAATATTTCAGAAAACCTTTCATTTGCTTGGAAAATTGATAAATTTGAATCAATAACAAACCAAGAAAAAGTATTACAGCTATTGGAATTTAGAACATATTTAGTAAATGAAGTCCTAAAAAAAGAAAAATATAATCTATGAAAAATAGAACTTATAAAAAGAAATATAAGTTTTAAAGACCTACTTGAGCTATTTATTATATTAAAGTGACAAAAAGTAGAAGCAAATGAAATGAAATCTTGTTTAGTATATACTTGGATTATAAAATTACTAGATAAATGAAACGACTCTTGAGCCTATATCAAAGATATAACAGAACATACTGTAAAAAGTAACAGTGAAATTTTAAATAAACAAGAACAAAGCCTACTAAAAATTATTTTGAAAAAAATGATTGATAAGACCTGGCTTGATAATCTCCAAAACAATGCTAAAACAGCTATGGATGCTTGAATAGAAACTATTGAAGATAGCCCAGAAATTATTGCTTGGTTAGCTTGAATAATAGCCGTTTTGGCTTTCACTCCAGTTTGAAGACTAGTTAAAGTATTATACTGACTTATCTGAAAAAAATGAATAGCGCTTTTAGCATCAGCTTGAGTATTTGTCTATTTTTACAATCAATTAAGCCCAGATATGCAGAATTCTTTAAACCAAAACAAACAATGATTTAAAGAAATTTGATTAGATATAGATGAACTTTTAAAACCACAAACTAGCTAAAAATAGCTAGTTTTTTATTTACATTTGCAAAAAAAATAAAACAAAATAAAATTAAACACAATAAAAATATTTCAAACTTTTTCTTTTGAAAAATAAAATTAAACACAATAAAATCATATCACATGTTTATAAAACTATTAAAATACTCTATAAAAAATATTTTAAGAAATAAATTTTTGAGCCTATCATCAATTTTAGTTCTTACACTACTTATGTTTTTTATAAACTTACTTCTAGTGGTTCATCATACAAGCTTTGAGCTTATAAACTATGTGAACAATAAGATGAGTATATCTTTATACTTGGAAGAAAAATACGATAAAAACTCAAAAGATGTAATAAACCTAATAGAAAAACTAAAAAGAGAGTCTCCTAACTCAAAAATAACATACAAATCACAAGATGAAGTTTTAAATGAAATAAAAAAGCAAGACCTAGAACTAGTCAAAATTCTAGAAAAACAAAACCCCCTACCAAATACAATAACAATTAATAAAATACCACTTAATGATTATGAAAAACTAAACTATGTGATAGAATGAAAACTCTACCTTTTTTCTTGAAACTGACCAGCTCTTAAACAAGACGTTTTTTCTAGTTATCATTCTCAATATCAGAGAATAACTTGAGTAATAAAAACCTTGAAATCATTGTGATTAGGAGTATATGTGATAATAGCAATATTTATATTTGCTATATGAATAATAAGCTACTCAATAATATGAAATTTTATATATTATTATAGAGATGAAATTTATATAACCAAACTAGTTTGATGAAGTAAAACATTTATATATTGACCATTTAGTCTTCAATGAATAATATATTCAATGTTGTCATTTTTTATAAGTTTGAGTATATTTTACGCGTTTATAAAATTTGGAATAACAAAAATAACTTGAATAAACCACTCACTTGATTTTGTTCTTGTAAATTGACATATAATATTTCCTTTAGAACTACTACTTTTTGTTTTTATATGAGCAATTAGTTGATATTTCTCATCTAAAAAATATTTAAAATAAAACTATGTTTTTTAAAACCTATTGACTGCTAGGTCAAAATGCTAGAAATCTAAATTATATAAAGGGATACAACACCAAAATAGCCAAAAAACTTGCTGATTCTAAATTAAAAACCAAAGAATTTTTAAAAATAAATTCTGTAGCAATACCAGAAACAATAAGTATACTAGAAAATGTTTTTGATCTTAGTGAAAGTATTTTTGAAAAATTAACACCACCATTTGTAGTAAAGCCAAATGGGTGATTTTGATGAAAATGAATACTAATAATATCTAAAATCTCATCTGATTGAAATTATATAACAAATGATGAGAAAATATTTAGTAAAACAAAACTTTTAGATCATTTTAGGGATATACTAGATTGATTCTATTCATTAAGTTGAAATAGAGATAAAGTACTCATAGAAAAAAAAATAGAACTTGATGAAGAAATAGAACTACTTTGAAAATATTGACTACCAGACATTAGAATAGTTGTTTTTAATATGGTTCCAGTTATGGCAATGCTTAGAGTTCCTACGCAATTATCTAATGGTAAAGCTAATATACACGCTTGAGCTTGTTGAGTATGAATTGATATTTGAACATGAAAACTTACATATATTACGAGTTATTCAAAAATAATTAAATCTATACCATGAATTTGAGATGTTAGATGATTAAGACTCCCGTGATGGGATAAAGCATTAGCACTAGCCGTAAAAGCCCAACAAATAACAAAAATATGATATTTGTGATGTGATATAGTTTTGGATAAATCAAAGTGACCCTTAGTTCTTGAATTAAATATAAGACCATGACTTGAGGTACAAATGGCAAATTTATCAGCCCTTAAAGATAGACTTAAAAAAGTGGAGTGAATATTTGTAAACAGTATTGAAAAATGAGTTAGACTTTGAAGAGACTTATTTTCCTGAGATATAGAAGAAAAAATAAAAAATATATCCTGAAAGAAAGTTTTATGACCAAGAGAATACTTACATATCTTTTATAAAGATAAAGATTATAAATATTTAACAGATGTAAAGCTAAGCAACTCTAAAAATCATATTGATAAAGATTTTGTTGTAGGTGTTTTAAAAGCAGAAGATGAAGTTATAGAAAAGTGAAGTATAAAGCTAGAAGTTAGACTACTTTGAGAAAACAAAAAAATTAAATTCATAATAAAACAGCTACAAAATGTAAATCTAATATTATGAATCAATTCACTTAAATGATTTTTAATAGACCCATTTAAATATAAAAAATGAGAACTCCCAGTATGAGATTTACTTGAAACAATAAAATGAAAAAACATAGCAATAAAAAGAAATTATGAGCAAGTGTTAAAAAGCATTGATGATGAAATAGTTTATATTGATAAAAAATTACCAATACTGAGAATTTTAACACCAACAAACCTTTTTGAAGAAAAAACTAAGTTTATAAATTCTTGATGAACATATATACCACAATTTAAATACGATAAACTTAAAGTTGATTTGGTTGAACTTGAGAAAAAACTACTAAAAATAGAAATTTCAGATATACCCCTAGCCTCTATATACAAAAGAAAAATAGATGAAATAAAAAATAAAATATACTTACTTAGAGCATTTGAAAATAAAGACCATAAATCTATCACAATCTACTCTAGTAAACTTTACTGATCTATAAATTTAGAAAATCTACAGTATGCTAATAAAGTATTAGAAGATAGAGAAAAAATAAAACAAGAAGAAGAATATTTGAGCTTTGATGAAATACAAGATTTTATAAAAAGATTTAATCATATATACAATATAAAAATATCTCTAAAAAAATGAAAAAAAGCTGCTAGATTTGTTGTTTCATGAGATTTTATTTATATGAGAGATTGAGCCAAAGTATGAAAAAAAGAATTAAGAAGTATAATAGCACATGAAATAGAATGACATTACCTAAGAAAAGTAAACTGAAAAAAAATAAATTATAAAATTTTTGCAATAGGAACAGCATGATATTTAGAAACAGATGAAGCAATAGCAATTTACAACCAAAATAGATTTTTATGAAAAACAAGTAGAAAATATTATTCTATATTTGAAAGATATTACTTTTTAGATTATGCATTAAATCATTCATACCCACAACTTTTAGAAAAAGCTAAAAAATATTATCAAAACGACCTAGAAAAAATTTTTAATTATATATCTAGACTTAAAAGGTGAATGTATAGCTTTTGAGATGAATGAATTTTTTGCAAAGACTGTGTTTATCTAAACTGATATTTAAAATTAGAAAAATTTATAGAAAAATGATGAAAGCTAGAGCAATTATATATATGAAAAATATCTCTTGATGATTTAGAAGAAATAAAGAATTCTTATTTTATAAAATTTAACTTCTCAGAGCTTACAATTCCGTTTTTTATTAAAAACTAAAAAACCACAAAAAAAATTTGCACTTTTTATATTTTTAAATATACTCACTGCGCAATTCTAGAAACTGGATGCGTAGCTCAGTTGGTTTAGAGCGCTCGCCTGTCACGCGAGAGGTCGCGGGTTCAAGCCCCGTCGTGTCCGCCATTTAGTTTCTCTTATGCTTAGCAATAGCTAAGCATAAAAAACCTTGCTTTGAGCGATAGGAATACTATATTACCATATTAATGGGGCCTTAGCTCAGTTGGCTAGAGCGCCTGCTTTGCACGCAGGAGGTCAGGAGTTCGACTCTCCTAGGCTCCACCATTTAAAATACAGTGAATGACTACAGCAAATAGTGAATAACTAATAGTAAGTAATTACTTACCAAATTATTGACTAATAACTATTCACTATTTGTGTTAAATACTAATTTTACTTAACTATGCCTGCTAATAAAAGACCTAGAAAAATAAACTATTGAGTCAATAAAAAATGACCAAAAACTTGAGCAAAAGTGTCTAAAGCTATAAGTCATTATAAAAAATTGCAAAAAAGAATAAGTTTTGAAGGAGATAGTAAATGGCTTACAAATGCTATGAAAATAATTTCTGTAAAGCTTAAAAAATATAGAGTAAATCTTAACAAAATTTAAAATATGCCAAGATTAAGAACATATGCTCACAAAAAATTAAGAAGAGCAATAAAAATTATAGAGAAAAAAATGAGGAAAAAAGCCAACTAATTTTTGTGTTTAAACTTGATTTTAAATAAAAAAAATTATAATAGTTGTACAAATTTATATATTTATATTTAATAATTTAAAAATATTATGAGTTTTGATAGATCTAAACCACATATGAATATTGGTACTATTGGTCATGTTGACCATGGTAAAACTACTACTACTGCAGCGATTTCTGCTGTTTTGACTACAAAATTAGGATGAGAAGCTAGGGATTTTGCTTCTATTGATAATGCTCCTGAAGAGAGAGCAAGAGGTATAACAATTAATACTTCACATGTAGAATACGAAACTGATAACAGACACTACGCTCATGTTGATTGTCCTGGGCATGCTGACTATGTTAAAAATATGATTACTGGTGCTGCACAAATGGATGCTGCTATATTGATCGTTGCAGCTACTGATGGTCCTATGGCCCAAACAAGAGAGCACATTTTGTTATCTAGACAAGTATGAGTTCCATACATAGTTGTATTTATGAATAAATGTGATATGGTTGATGATGAAGAAATGCTTGAATTAGTTGAGATAGAAATTAGAGACCTTCTTTCTAAATACGATTTTCCAGGAGACGATACTCCAATAATTAAAGGTTCAGGTTTGGTTGCTCTTGAAAACCCTGCTGATATGGATAAAGAATATGGAGCTAAAACTATAGTTGAGTTATTTAATGCTATTGAAGAATTTGTTCCTGTTCCTGAAAGACCTACTGATAAAAACTTTTTAATGCCTATTGAAGATGTATTCTCTATTAAAGGTAGAGGTACAGTTGTTACTGGTAAAATAGAAACTGGTGTTGTTAAAGTTGGTGAAGAAATTGAAATTGTTGGTATAAGAGATACAAAAAAATCTACAGTTACTTGAGTTGAAATGTTTCACAAACTTCTAGATCAAGGACAAGCTTGAGATAATGCTTGAATACTGCTTAGAGGAATTGAAAGAACTGATGTTGAAAGAGGTCAAGTTTTAGCGAAACCTGGAAGTATAACTCCTCATACTGAATTTGAAGCTGAAGTATATATTCTTACTAAAGATGAAGGTGGTAGACATACTCCTTTCTTCAAAGGATATAAACCTCAATTTTACTTTAGAACTACCGATGTAACTGGTGATATTGAATTGCCATCTGGAGTTGAAATGGTTATGCCTGGTGATAATATTCAAATGACAGTAAAACTACAACAAGCTATTGCGATGAGTGATGGTTTAAGATTCGCTATAAGAGAGTGAGGTAGAACTGTTGGTTCTTGAGTTGTATCTAAAATTAAAGCATAATCTTGATGTTTTGAAAAAATTGGATTAAACTTCAATTTATTTTCAAATAAATAATATAGTCTGATACGCTATACCTTATCTTAAATAAGGTATAGTAGTTAGCTTATATTAAAAATTATAATTCGTTATTTAAAATTAAAAGATATGGTAAAAAATAGTAAAAAAATTAGAATCAGCATAAAAGCATTTGATCATAAATTATTAGATGAAGCTGTAAAAAAAATTGTACTTTTAGCGAAAGATTCTGGAGTTTCAGTAATATGACCAGTACCCCTGCCAACAAAAATACAAAAAGTAACTGTTAATAGATCTACTTTTGTTAATAAAGATGCTAGAGAACAATTTGAGCTTAGAAGACATAGAAGAATTATAGAAATTTTAGAACCAAATTCTCAAACACTAGAATTTTTACAAAATGTTAATATTCCAAGTGGTATATGAATTGAAATATCAGAAAAAAATATACACTAATATCTTTTTTAGAAGATTAAAATAATTTAAAAATTAA
>CAWUJK010000026.1:0-18556 GCA_963922865.1 uncultured bacterium
AATTCAATAAGATAAATAGAATTAAAAAAACTAGCTGATTAGAAAATGAAGTTAATAAAAAAAATGATTTTAGTGTAGAAGAGTTAGCAATTTGATATATATTAATATCCCCAGAAAACAAACGATATTTTAAAGAAAATATTTTGTTTAAAAATAATTTATGAGATGATATAAGTAGTATTTTGTACGAAGACATAGATATTTCTCAGTTCCCATTGGAAAAAAAAGATAAATTTAAAGCTGCATCTATGAAGCTTTTGGATACACAACAAAATGAAACTCAAGAAAAAAAGATGCAAGATTTGGAAAAATTTGTTAAAAAATTAAATCTAAGTATTTATAAAAAGATGGTCTATAACTTGAAAAATAAAATGGACTCTTGAGATGAAGAAGCTTTTCTAGAATATTCAAATATAGTTAAAATAGCTAAGAAACATAATATAAAATAGTTACTTATAAATTAATACTTTAATGTATATCAGTATGAAATTAAAAAAAATTTTACACGAATATGAGAGCAGTATAAAAAACATATTAAACATAATACTTTTTTTGCTTATTCTATGAATTTTATTTATTTATCATAAGTTTGTAGAGTTATGATTTAAGCTAGAAAAAAGACTAGAAACCCAAGAATTGAAAAGTGATTTGCAAGAAAGTAGAAAAGAAATAAACATACTAAAAAAACAATTATTTTTGAGTAATATTGATTTGCTCAGTGATGATTCTATAACTAAATTTGTAAATAACAAAATACATTTTTTTGATTTATCATATACTCCAAAAAACTTAGTTCCTGTTTCTTGAGATCATATCATAGATTCTAAAGGTTGATATATAAAAGTTAGAAAAGAGCTGAAAAATGAATTAAGCAAACTTGCCTCTGATTTTTATAAAGATACAAATAATAATATAGTTATTGTAAGTTGATATAGAAGTTATAACTACCAAAAATGAATAAAAGATAGAGGCTGTCCTGATAATTTTTGTGCTAAAGCTTGATATAGTGAACATCAATCTTGATTAAGTATTGATATTTATTCAGCAAGTTCTCAAAAACATTGGTTAAATGATAATAATTTAAAAAAACATTTTTCTTGGTTTAAAGATAATGCTTATAAATATGGATTTCATAATACATATCAAAAATGAATAGATATTGATTGATATGAAATAGAGCCTTGGCATTGGAGGTATGTTTGAAAGGATTTGGCTAAATATTTGTATGAAAATAATATGACTTTTGCTGAGTTTTATTACAAAAGGTATTGAGATAAGTATTAGGAAATGTTATTTATATTTTTTGTTTTCTGCTTTAAATTTGCCTAAATTTGGGTTAATAAAATTAATATTTTATTAATATGGATTATATATAATTATAAGCGTGTATTACTTTTATAAATATTTTTTTATGAGATTATTTTTATATAAGTTTGTGTATTTATTATTGTTTTTGCTTTTATTTTTAGCTAATATTTATAATCAAGCAAAAAGTAATGATAATTCATTTTGAGATGAATATAAAGCTAATGTGACTAAAAATTATGTTAGTTCTTTGGGTTGATTTAATACTTCCAAAGCGAGAAAAAATTTAGAAACTCCGCAAATTCCTAAAATAATTAATTTAAAACAAAAATTACTATTCCCTAAAGTATCAGAAAAATCACATGAAGAAAATATATACGATTGAGAAAAAATTTGAAAACATCAATTTGGTTCTTGAATTATCTTGAGTGCTGAGATAGAGAAAAATAATTATAGCTCTGGTGAATACAAGTTAGTTTTTGAATTGTATAGAATTTGAACTGTATGAACTATAGAAACATTTGAAACTAAAAAAATGAATTCATGAGTTTGAGAATTTGAATTAAAAGAATACCCATGAGCTTGACAATATTACTGGAAAGTTGGGATAAAAAGTGATTCTTGATTATTAGATGATTCATATGATTTTTATAAATATAATCTTTATTTTACTTTATTTGAGCGATTTGAACCTTATCCTTATGGATATAGTTTTCATAATAAATGAGCAGCTGAGTGAGTACTTGATTGATGAGTAATACTTGATATCAGAAATCTTACTCCAAAAATAGTTCCTTGAAGAAAGTGGGATATATTTAAAAAAACATTTGATATTTCAAGCTTTGAAAATGATGAAGAAAAAATGATAAGTGCTTTTAAAAGTATTTGACTTAACAAAGAAAAAATAGATTTATTTCAATGATGAAATTGTTATGGAATGGCAGTTTCAGCTGCTATGCAATATAGCCATTCATGATTTATAAAAAATAATTTTCCTTGATTTTCACAAGAAATTTGAAATTGAACTATTCGGAATAATATTAAAGAATGAAAAACAGTAAAAGAGTGAGATCGCATGAAATGGAAAGATTACAATGATATTTTAGAAACTATCTATTCATTTCAACTGGCACAAAAAAGTATTCATCATATAAAAGCAGAAAATAATTGAATACAAAATCCTAATAAAATATTAAGAGAGCTAAGAGATAATCCTAACAACACTTATATTTTAAGTTTTTTTGGTAAAAAAAAGGAAGGATTATTACCTCTTTCTAAAAAATCAACAGCATGACATACAGTAGTACCTTATAAAGTAGAATGAAAAAAAATCTATTTTTGGGATAATAACTATCCTTATCCTAATAGATGAAAATATAAATGATATGAACAATATATAGAAGTAATTGAAGATTCAGATTGAGAATTTTCTTGGAAAGCTCCAAGCTATTCTCGGACTTCTTTTGGTGACATATATCTTGTTAACATAGATGAAATTTATGATGAGTGAAAAAAATCAACTCCTGGTTATTGACAAGATAAATCAGCCCCAATATGATATTGAGACAATGATACAGCCTATAGTTTGTCATGAAGTTCTGACATATATGTTTCTGATTCTTTGGGTAGAATATCATGATTTAAAAACTGAAAAATACTTGAGCAAATCCCCTGAGTAGATGTAATAATACCACTTAATGCAAATCCAAATGGAGAAACTATAGAAAATACCTTTAAACAAATATACCTTCCCAAGAAAAAAGATCTTACTATAAAAGTATCATGAGAAAAAAAAGAAAGCTATGATTTGATGATAGCATGATGAAATTATTATACAGAACTCTCAGGAGTAGAAACAAGCCCCTGACAAGTGGATGAATTTATATCAACAATAGATAAACTAGAAATAGATTTTGATGATAAAAAAACATGAGATTATAATTTAATAATAAAAAATTTTTGAGACCATAGATGATGAATAACCTACTCACCAAAAACAAAAGTAAAAAAAGAAGCACAAGAGTATAGTATAAATTGGCAATGAGTTTTAGAAGATAGTGTTGATTCGATAATATTAAAAACAGATACAAACAATGATTGAGTATTTGATAAAAAAGAGAAATCTTCATGAATGAGTATTAGAAAACCAATTAAAACTTCCAGTAAAAATAGTAATGCCCAAATAATAAAAAGATTTAAAGAAAAAATAACAAAATACTTGGAGAAAAAAATAATAAGAAGAGAAATAAAAATAAACTCAAAAGTTTATAAAATACTAGTTGTAAAAAGCAGTGAAGAATATATAAAGAAACTAGAAAAAAAATTATCTAGTGTAATAAAAAAACTTAAAGTAAGACAAGAAGATATAAAAGAATTTGTACTACTTATAAATAAGATAATTTTGAATAGGGAAATACATAGAAATAGTACTATACTAGAGACATATCAAAATCAACTAGATAAACAATTTAAGAAATATGTAAAAGATTTAAAGAAATTGGTTAATAAAAAATAAATAACAAATGAAAAAACTATTATACATTTTATGGAGAATATTATTTAGGATATTGTTAGTATTATGTTTGATAATATTATACACATATATTTTTAATTTTTTATATGATGTGATATTTTATGAATTTTTAAGACCACATGGATATAGTTTTAGCATCAAAAATAATCCTCCATCTATCATTGAAATTACTTTAATTTTATGAGTAATATGGATTATATATTACTTTGGGTTTTGACCAATTTATCGCAAAACAAATTCTAATAGATTAGAATTATGGCTTATAAAAAGCAAACCTCAATTTAGATGGGAAAAGATATCAAAAATAAAAAAATTCAACCTAACGGTTCAATTTATATTAAGAATAACAATATTTTTGTTTTTGTTGATATTAAACGCGCTTATTTTTAAAGTTTTATATGAACTCATAGATAAATATATTGTACTCCCAAACTGTCTTTGAATATGACATTATCATTGTGTATGATTTTATTGATGACATGCTATGGATATTTTAGAAAATTTTGAAACTATCTATAGTGTAGTATTTGTAATATTTACAATTTGGCTAACATATTATTTTTTGTGGAGCGATATAAAAAAGATTTGGGATATAAGAAAAATAAGGATTTATCATATAAAAAGTTTTGCAAATAAAACTAAACAATTAATTAAAAATAGTTTCAAGAAAAATAAGAAAGAAAAATTAATAATATTACTGCTTTTATGATTAATATTATCATCAATTTTTTTATTAAAAAATCAATTTGTATATAAACAAGAATTAAAAAATATATCAATAGATGAATACAATTTTTGACAACTAGAAAAGGTAAAAAAGATTTTGAGTAAATGATGAGACTGATTTTATGATTTGGAAAGCTTTAATGAGAAATTTAATGCAGATATAAAACCCATAAATAATTGTTATTTTATCTCTGATAGAGATATATATTTTGAAGATGGGAATTGAGGTTGATGATATATATTTTGATTTGAATTATTATCTAATAAATATGTAGAGAAGTATTGAAAACCCTATTATGCGTATCCTAAATATGATTTACCACCTAGGTTTGCTTGTACTTGATACTCATGTGATTTTGAAGTAAATTTTTCTTGATTTATTCGTACAATAACTAACCTTTGTAAAGACTAGATTTTTTATGTTGTAAAATTAATATCTTATTAATATGTATTAGGTATAGTTAAAAATGTTTATTATCTTCTAATTACTTTTTTATGAGATTATTTTTATATAAGTTTTTGTATTTATTATTGTTTTTGCTTTTATTTTCATCTAATATTTATAATCAAGCAAAAAGTAATGATAATTCATTTTGAGATGAATACAAGACTAATGTGACTAAAAATTATGTTAGTTCTTTGGGTTGATTTAATACTTCCAAAGCGAGAAAAAATTTAGAAACCTCTGTATTACCAAGATTGATTAATATAGAACAAGAACTATGATATCCTAAAATAGGATCAAATAAAGAAATTATAGAAGATTGAGAAAAAATTTGAAAACATCAATCTAGTTCTTGAATTATTTTGAGAGCTGAAATAGAAAAGAATAATTATAACTTTGATGAATATAAATTGATTTTTGAGATTTATAAACATTGACAAGTTTGAGTATTTAGAAGACATGAAACTGATTATATGCAATCATGAGTTTGAAAATTTGAATTAAAAGATTTGAGATCTGGAAATTATTACTGGAAAGTTAGAATAAAAAGTGATTCTTGAGTGTTATGAAATTATATTGATTATGAAAAAAATGGAGATTATGAAAATGATATCGATTTTTCTTTATTTGAAGGTTTTGAGCCTTACCCTTATGGGTATAGTTTTCATAATAATAGTGTTGCTGATTGATTATTAACATGATCTAGTTCTTCTTCCCCTAACTGATGGAAATGATATTTTGATCTATCTTGATATCATAGAACCTATAATATAGTGGAATGAAATAAATGGGATATTTTTAGAAATACATTTGATATATCAAGTTTCAGTAATAATAATAGAAAGATGATAAGTGCTTTTAAAAGTGTTTGACTTAATAAAGCAAATGTGTTTCAATGATGAAATTGTTATGGAATGGCAGTTTCAGCTGCTATGCAATATAGCCATTCATGATTTATAAAAAATAATTTTCCTTTATTTTCAGAAGAAATTTTAAATTGAACTATTTTTCATAAAATAAATTCTCCAGCGAGTACTAGCGATTGAAGTTGGGATATATACAACGATATTTCAGAAGCTATTTATTCATTTCAACTATCACAACAAAGTATTCATCATAGAAAAGTAAGTGATAAATGAACTAAAAGTCCTAATGATATATTAAAAGAATTAAAAGATAATCCAAGTAATACTTACATTTTGCTTTTTTGGGGTGAAAAAAAAGATGGTTGGTTTTTTACTGAAGGAGTTTGACATGCTGTAGTACCTTATAAAGTAGAATGAAAAAAAATCTATTTTTGGGATAACAATATTCCTTATCCTAATAGATGAAAATATAAATGATATGAACAATACATAGAAGTAATTGAAGATTCAAAGTGAAAATTTTCTTGGAAAGCCCCAAATTACTCTTGGAGTTCTTTTGATAGAATAAGTCTTGTAAATATAAATGAAATACATAATTGATGAAAAAAATCAGCCCCAATATGATATTGAGAGGAAGATACAGCTTATAGTTTATCATGAAGTTCTGACATATATGTTTCTGACTCTTTAGGTAGAATATCATGATTTAAGAGATGAAAAGTATTTAAAGAAATCCCCTGAGTAGATGTAATAATACCACTTAATGCAAATCCAAATTGAGAAACTATAGAAAATACCTTTAAACAAATATACCTTCCCAAGAAAAAAGATCTTACTATAAAAGTATCATGAGAAAAAAAAGAAAGCTATGATTTGATGATAGCATGATGAAATTATTATACAGAACTCTCAGGAGTAGAAACAAGCCCCTGACAAGTGGATGAATTTATATCAACAATAGATAAACTAGAAATAGATTTTGATGATAAAAAAACATGAGATTATAATTTAATAATAAAAAATTTTTGAGACCATAGATGATGAATAACCTACTCACCAAAAACAAAAGTAAAAAAAGAAGCACAAGAGTATAGTATAAATTGGCAATGAGTTTTAGAAGATAGTGTTGATTCGATAATATTAAAAACAGATACAAACAATGATTGAGTATTTGATAAAAAAGAGAAATCTTCATGAATGAGTATTAGAAAACCAATTAAAACTTCCAGTAAAAATAGTAATGCCCAAATAATAAAAAGATTTAAAGAAAAAATAACAAAATACTTGGAGAAAAAAATAATAAGAAGAGAAATAAAAATAAACTCAAAAGTTTATAAAATACTAGTTGTAAAAAGCAGTGAAGAATATATAAAGAAACTAGAAAAAAAATTATCTAGTGTAATAAAAAAACTTAAAGTAAGACAAGAAGATATAAAAGAATTTGTACTACTTATAAATAAGATAATTTTGAATAGGGAAATACATAGAAATAGTACTATACTAGAGACATATCAAAATCAACTAGATAAACAATTTAAGAAATATGTAAAAGATTTAAAGAAATTGGTTAATAAAAAATAAATATTTCAAAAAATGAATCAAATAAAAAAACCAAGAAATAAACTATTTAGGATAATATTTATATTATGTCTTATAATACTAGATATATTTTTTTTAAATGTATTATACCAATTCACAAAAGACTATATTCTTAATATGGATTGTTATAAAAATCGGAATGACAGTTGTAGCTGGCTAGAAAATAGAAACATTATTTTTTTTATAAATAATCTAGAACTTATCTATGAACTTGTTTTAATATCATCAGTTTTATTAATCATACACTATCATAGATTAGAATTATGAATTATAAAACTTTTTACTAAGATAAAATCCCAATTTAGATGGGAAAAGATATCCAAAATAAAAAAATTCAACCCAACGGTTCAATTTATATTAAGAATAACAATATTTTTGTTTTTGATGATATTAAATACATTTATATTTAAACTTTTATATGAACTTATAGATGAATATATTTTAGAGCCAAACTGTCTTTGAATATGACATTATCATTGTAGATGATTTTATTGATGATATGGTATGGATATTTTAAATAACTTTAAAACTATCTATGCTATACTATTTTTTATATTTACAATTTGGTTAGCATATTATTTTTTATGGAGTGATATAAAAAAGATTTGGGATATAAGAAAAATAAGATTTTATCATATAAGAATCATTATAAATGATACTAAACAAATACTTAAAAATACTTTCAAAAAAAATAAAAAATAAAAATTGAGGTAGTATTCAAAAAAGTGTGTAAATAGAATTTTGTATATTAATTAATAGTAATTATAGTAATTTTTTTATTAAAATACCAATAAAATTATAAACAAAAATTGAAAGATATATAAAAAATACTTTTTCATTTTTATATTAAGACTCAAAAACATTTTTGATTAATGCTTTTTTACCTCTTTTAAAATCTCATCTTCCAATTCTTTTTGCATTATTATTTGTTTTAGAAGTAGACTTTTAGATTCTTTTTCTTTATTTTTTTTGTATGTATCTTTTATACTATAAAACATAGGTATAACATACATTATTAGTACAATCCAAAAAATAATTGAAACTAATATAGCTATGTATCATATAGCTTCAAAATCTTTTATAAAGACAATATCTTTAAAAATATTGTTAGCCGAAATGTATGTATATTCTAAATCAATCATATTTGTTTAATAATTTTATTTTTCTTCAATCAATTCACCTATAACAATAAGTCTATTTAATGTAGTTCACAAAGGCCAACAAGTCATTAAAGTAATTTCATTTTTATTTTTATTTCTTTTTAATATATCAGTTTGACCAGGAGTTATTACCTTTTTTTCTCTTATCTTATAAACATATTTTTTTTGCCCATAATAAACTATAACTTCATCCTCATATTCTAATTTATTTAGATTTGCAAAAACATCATTATAATCTCATTTTATCCATGGATAATTTGAAGAATGTCAAAAAATAAATGTGTTTCAATCATTTCCTGGTTTTGAACTTCCAGGGTATCTTATAACTCATCATTCTAACTCTTTCATAAATATATTCTCTAACTCTTTAGCTCAAGAAACACTTTTTTGTTTTATATCCAAAAGAGGAATATTTTTTGCTATTTTTGGTATTATTATTCTATTTTCATAGGGAGCTATTTCTATATCCAAACTAGGTCTTTTTTTATTTGTTTCTAAAGCAAGATTTTTTATAGAATATTTAGATTTTTTAGATTTTATTATTTCACTAGAAACCCTTTTATTTATTTTCTTTCTTTCTTTGAATTTTGATGATATTTTTGATGCCTTTACTGAATTTAAGATAGATTTAGACTCCTTTTTTATCTCTTCTTCATATAGATAACTCTTTGCTACATCTATATAAGCACTGTAATTTGTACTTAGAAGAAGTACCACAAATATTAAAGCACTTGTTGAAATATATTTTATAAAACTAATAAAAAATACCAAAGCCTTTATTTTCTTTTTTGTGTTATAAATAAAACTATAATTTTTATATTTTGTATTATCTGTTTTTGCATTGTAAACAAAATTTATTTCACTATATGTTTTTTGCCTCTCTAGTGACTCTATATTGTCAACTATATCAAAAATATCTGTTTTTAAATTTGTCATTTTTTTGTTTTTGTTTTAAATTTTATTTTTATCCTCAGTTGTGAGAATTTAAAATATTTTTATTAGTTACTCTAATTTTATCATAATTATTTTTTTATTTCTAAAAAATAAACTTTACAAAAGAGCCATTTTGTTTTTAATATTAAAAACCAGTAAAATTAAGTTGTTTTTGAAAAAAAAATAATTATTTATATAATCTATAATAAAATAATTAAAACTAATACCATGACAAAGAATAAAAACCTTAGAGAACTAGAACAAATACAACAAAAACTTGAATATCAAAATAAACAAATAAGAGTTTTCATTGCTGATATTTTACCTAAAAACTTAGATTCTAGGAAAAATATTCAAGATAGAATGATTGAGCTTGAAAATTTGGTAAATACCTACTGATGAGTAGTGATAGTTAAACATATACAAAATAAATCCAGCCCAGATTATAATACCTTTATTTGAGAAAATAAACTAGATTTGATAGTAGATGAAATGCATACAGAAAAAGCAAATATTTTGATATTATGAAATATACTCAAAGCATCACAAATATATAAAATAAACCAAAAACTTAAACCAATATGAGCAAAAGCTTGGGATAGAATAGACTTAATACTTAAAATATTTGAAAAAAATGCACTTTCTCGTGAGTCTAAGCTTCAAATAGAATTAGCTTCAATAAAACATATGTGACCCCGTATATTTGATATGGGTATGGAACTTTGAAAAAGAGCTGGAAAATGATCATGAGAAACAAATACCGAGATAATGAAAAGACATCTCCAAAAAAGAGAAATATCTATAAAAAAAGAGTTAGAACATTTTTCAAAAGTAAGACAACAACATAGACAATCAAGGAAAAAGAAATTCATATCAACAGTATGAGTTGTAGGATATACAAACGCTTGAAAATCTACTCTCACAAATAGTCTTACAAAAAAATGAGTTCTTGCTCAAGATAAATTGTTTGCCACTCTTTGAACTGCTGTAGGGAAGATGTTTATAGATGCTTGTTATGATGAAAAAACCTTTGAATATATAGCTCCCAGAGAGATACTTATAAATGACACCATTGGATTTATAAGAGATTTACCGCCCAATTTGATAGAAGCTTTTAAATCAACATTAGAAGACTCTATAGAATCTGATATATTATTACATGTTATTGATTCTTGTGACCCAAAATTGGATGAAAAGTTAACTGTTGTTGATGACATACTTGATAATATTTGAGCAAACCAAAAAAGAATATATGTTTTTAACAAAATTGATTGATTAAATAAAGAAAAAATATTAAAACTTAAAAATAAATACTTAAAACTTAACTGAGTATTTATTTCATCTTATAAAAAGATAGGATTAGAAAAACTAAAAAGTATAATACTAAAAGAACTATAAAATTATTTTTTAACATATTTTTTTAACAAAAAAATATGTTATTATCTTGTCAATATTTTAAAAAATATTATAATGGGTTTTATTCTAGCTTCTTTGATATTATATTATGACTAATAAATTAAATTGGTTCAAAAATTCTCTTATAGAACAAAGACATAATGATATATGATGTTCACTTGTGCTTTGAAATCAATGGTGAGATGAATGAAAATGAAAACTTACAGATAGATTAATGCAAGAAAGTGATGTTGTTATAAGATTTAATTGATGACATAACGCTTGACACAGTGTAAAAGTTTGAGACAAAGAGTTTGACTTACACATATTACCATCAGGTATGGTTACTGAAGGTAAACAAAATATAATTACAAGTGGATGTGTGCTTGGGATTAATCTTAATAAAATTGATATTTCTTTATTTGAATGAAAAAATGCGCCTTTTGATTTTACTCTTGAACAATTGCTTAAAAGAAAAAATAGAGAAACAATAGAAGTTTGACTAATTCCAGAACTTGAAAAATTAAGAGCTTGATGAATAGACATAAAAAAATCATGATTAAAAATAAGTGCTGAAACACCTATAATATGAATGCATAATGTTTTGTTAGACGCATATGATGAAATATCTAGGCTTCAAACTTGACTTAAACCTATTTGATCAACATGAAGTGGAATAAGTAGAGCTTATTGAGCTGAAATAAATAGATATCATTTTTCTTTAAATGATTTATTAAACCATGAAGACAACTTTTATGATTCTATAAGAGCTTTATGGATGCCCTATAGTTTCGTATTTCCTAAGATCGGATGTGATGAACTTATTGAAATCGCTAAAAAAGAGAGACAAAAATTTTTAAAGTATATAAGATCTTGAGAAATTGAATTAATTCAAAACGAAAAAGCTTATATAAATCAATTATATGATTCTTGAAAAAAAATAATTTGAGAATGAGCTCAATCTTCTATGATAGGTTCTCAAAATAGTATTTTTTGAACAGCGTCTAATCCTAGTTTACAAAGATTTTGCCAATTTAGCTGACTTAATTCTACAGATATATGAAATGTGGTACTCGTTCATAAAATACCTCCAAGTAGTGTATGAGAAAGACCATGATATTTGAAATATCCTGAATCTAATTTCTTGGATGTTTTTAGAAAAAAATATTGAGAAGTATGAGTATCAACATGACGTGCGCGTGATTTATTTTTTAATTCTATATATGAGTCTGCTAGAGGTACACAATTAAATGTTGAAGGAATAGATGATGAGTCTAAAATAGTTCCTGTATATAATAGAGTTGATGGTATAGAGGACATGCTGGAATTGGATAATGGAAGACTCAGAGTAGCTATTTGATATTCTCATTTAGTAAAAGACATTATTTCTTGAGATTCTAAAAAAGTTGATGTAGGTGCTTTTGAAAATGATACTTTTAATCCTTGAACTCTTTTAAGAAATTATCCACAAAAATCCGAACAGATAAAACTTTTTGAACTTAATTTAGAAGATGTAAGATTTCTAGAATTATCTTGAAATATTCAAGAAAAAATACAATCTTTATTATGATTATATAATTGATCTATTTTTAAAAATGATAATGAAATAGAGTATTTAATATGAACATGACCTGAAAGAGATGATTTAGAAATATTAAAATGAACTCCTATTAGGTCCTATTAGTTAATTTTCATTTTTTAAAGATAATTTTTCAAAAAAATTTGTCTTCATAAATAATAAATGAACGTTCACTTGAACGTTCATTTATTATTTATTAAAAAGACTAAATAGTTTTTTAATCTTTCCATGATATAGCATCTACTGGGCAGGCAGAAATAGCATTATCTACATCCTCTTGATTATAATTATCACACGCTAAAACTACTGATTTTCATTCATCATCAAGCTCAAATACTTCTCAAGCTATAGCCACACAAGCCGAACACCCTATACATGTCTCATTCACGTGAGGAGATTTTATGCCAACCTCACTTAACTTTTTTCTTTGCTCATCTGTGAGTAAACTCATTTTTTTATTTTGTAAAATCTAAAATAATTTTGCTTATTTTATATATTATGTAACAAAAATCAAATTTTTGTGTTAAATTAAATTGAATTTTAAAATAATACTATTATCATATGTAGTATGTGATACTGTTAAAATTGATAAGTTATTAATAACAAACACTTAAAATTTTGGAAATAAAACAAAACATATTATTTTTTGATACTGAAACTACTGGTATATTGAAAGGGGAGTCTTGAAATATTATCTCAAACTGAGAATTAATTCAGTTAGCATATAGAAAATTTACCAATTTATGAGATGCTAAAGAATTTAAAAAATTGGATAAGAATCTTTTTTTTAACACAGATACGCAAATAGATATATCTTCTATGGCTATTCACTGAATTTATAAAAAATTTCTTTTAGAAAAATCTGGATGAAAATATCTTGAAAATGATTTAAAAAATAAAATCAAAAAAGACTTTGAAAACACTATAATTGTTGCACATAATATTGATTTTGATAAAAGTGTTTTAGAAAATTCTTGAATTTCTTTTTCCTCACAACAAATAGATACTCTAAAAGTAGCAAAAATAATGCTTAGTGAGTGAGTTTTGTTAAATAATAAAGGACAGCAAGCAGAATATACAAATTTACAGTATCTAAGGTATTTTTTTGAACTTTATGAAATATTAGATGAGAATTGATATCCGGCTAGTATTAAAGCACATGATGCTTTTTGAGATGTTATTGTTTTGGAACAAGTTTTTTATGTACTGTTTAAAACAATTAAAGATAAATTAGCTATACAAGATGATCAAGTCATTGATAAAATGATAGAAATGACCAAAAAAGAATTTATTTTAATAAAAACTATGAGAGTATGAAAATATAGATGAAAAACTTTTGAGGAAGTATCTGTCTTGGATAAATGATATTTAAATTGGATGCTAAACGCTGATTTTAGTGAGGATATAAAATATACATGTAGAGTTTGGCTTTGAGAACTGGAAGATAGGAAATTTTTTAATAACTAATTTTTATTTATGAGCTATTTTTATACGAGAAAATCCCCATTTAGTTTTTTAGAGACTATAGATGAAGTTACTATAGCTTTTAAAGAGAATTGATTCTGATTAGTCTCAAATATTGATGTAAGTGAAAAAATAAGAAATAAGGTTGATAAAAATTTTACCAACTATAGTATACTTGGGTTTTGTCAACCAGAAATTGCTTATGAATATTTATCTCAAGATATGAATTTATGAATTTTTCTACCTTGTAGTATTGTTTTATATGAAAAAGATGGTATTACTCAAATTAGCACTTGATTACCTAGTGATATTATTTGAAAAATTGTTAAGAATAAAAATTTAGAGCAATTAGACAATCGTATGTCTGAACTTATAAAAAAAATTATAATTAGCATTTAAATTATATAATATGAAAAAAATATTTATATTGGCATTTATGCTTTTGGCACTTTTTTCTTGTAAAGAAATTAATAGTAAAATAAATAATAATTCTTGAGTATTAATAAATAACTCTAGTGTTTTGATTAATGAACCTTCAGAAAAAATTGAAAATATACATACACAAGAAGAATTAGGAAACATAGAAGAAATATTAAATATAAAATAGACAAAAAACCATAGTTTTTATGGTTTTTTATCTATTAAGGTTAAGGCTTTATTTTATTTCATTGCTTCTAATGCTTCTTGCTTTGTATCTACTGTTGGTACAATGGTTGTTATTCATACTAATTCTAATACATCTTTTACTCATTCATCACAATTTGATATATACATTTGGCTTTCATTTTCTTCCACATTAGAAAAAATATCAGCTATATATCAAATAGATTTAGAGTTAAGGTATCTCAATCATGTTAAATCTAACAGTATTTTTTTACCAGTAAAGTCTCAAATCTCTTTATATATGCCTGTAAATGTTTTATCCGCATTTGTCTCATCCAGTTCACCAGAAATATTGAATATAACTACTCAATTTTCTTCTTTTTTATTTACTTCTACTAAAGTTTCCATAAAATTATTTTAATTAGTAATAAATAGTTTTTTGTTAACTTATTCTAATTATATAATACTTTTTTATTATTTGCAAAAAAAATCACATTATTTTCTTAATTTTTTTATTTTGATTAGTAAATACCATATAAATAAAATAAATAAATTATCTTTTTGTTTTGAAATTGGAGATATTATTTTCCTAAATTGAGATTTATGATCTTGAAAGACTACTATTTCAAAATATATTTTGAATGATATTTTAAAAGTAAAGGAAAACATTACTTCTCCAACATACACTTATTATAATAAATACAAGTGAATTCTTAAATGAAAAACAATAGATATTTTTCATTTTGATCTTTATAGAATTAAAGATTACGACGAGTTTTTTGCAATATGAGCTGAGGATATATTGGATAATAATTCTTGAATAATATTAATAGAGTGGCCTGATCTTATAAAAAATTATTACAAGGCCAGTATGATTATAAATTTATTTAAAACACAAGATGAGTTTACTAGAAAAATACAAGTAATAAAAAATTAAACTTTATTCTTCTTCTATACTTTTTATTACTTCTCTAAATCTAAAATATTCAGTCACCCTAAGTCATGTAAACCTTCAAATTACAAATGAGATAGGCATCAAAAATAATATTATCTCTGGATATGACAAAATAAATGTTTTTACTATAGCTAAAGAAAATATTATATATGATATTATCGCAAAAATAAAAGTATTTAAAAGTGATATTTTATATTCTGAGAAATCTTTTGACACTATAAGGTTTATTATTTTTTCAGAAATAAGAATAAAAAATATAACAAACATTATATCATTTATATTTATTTTTATAAGTTCATATGAGATAAATATATTTACAAATACTATTGTTATAACTACATTTATTATCGTGATTAATGTAATTCTTGGACTATAATGTAGATTGTATTTTGCTATTAATTTTGATAATGTAAGATTTGTTATAAGAAATATTAATATGAGAATTAATGTGGGAACAAAAGAAAGCTTAAAAAAGAGTAAGGTTATTATTGTGGGTGTTAGTATTCATATTGTTCCAAGTCATATCAAGTGTTTAAATATAATTACTAATATTAATAAAAAAGGTATTATCAAAACTATATATATACTTATAGTTGAAAATCAACTGTTAGATAAATTATTTACAAATTTTGATATGAATAATATATTGTTTATATTCTCTTTAGAATTTAGATTTATATATTTATAATTGTTTTTTCACATTTCCTTTTTTAGCATCTCTATATTTGTGGGTTGTTTGAGTATTTCATATTTAGATGATTCATCTATTAAAATTGCTTGTTTTATCCAGTTTTTGCTAGATGTAAAATTTCATATGTATTTTTTTAATATTTCTATGTTAAAAGATGAAATAAGGACTAAACTTAGTTTTTTTTCAAACTTTTCTGAGTTTATTTTTGATAATATATCAAAAATAAACTCTTTATCTCACCATATCACCAAATAGTTTGAACTGCTTATTTTATTTTTTATATAATTTTCTATCTTGTTTTTTTCAATGTCTTCTTTTTTTATTATTATCTTATTTATATATACTCAAGAGTCTTTTGAATTTATTACAAAATTATTTATTTTTTCTCATAGATTTTTATCAAAAATTTGTGTTATTTCTTCTTTGTATACAAATATATTTATCTTTTTATTTGTAATTAATTCTTTATTTCTTCATGATATTTTATATATACTTAAATTTATATCATAATTTCATGTCTTTTTGAAAGTTTTTTTAAATATTGCTGAATTTTTTGTGTTTTCTCAGGCTATATTCCATTCAAAAAGAACTTTGGATTTATGTTTTTGTTCTAACTCTTTTTTAAAATCACTTAAATCTATATTGAAAATATCATTTTGTTTGATATTTTTCTTGTAGTCTAGATTTTCTATTTTTTCATAAGGTAGTTTTGAGTTTTCATCAATTTTATTCGCGCTTGATATCCCTATTGGTATTATAAAGAATAACAATATTATTAGTTTTTTTAAACTTTCCATTTACTTAGTTTTTATCAAATAACTAAATAAATGATATTTAAAATAAAAAAATTGCAAATTATCACTAAATTTATATAATTTTCTTCAAGTATTTTAACTTTTTAATTTAAATCTTTTATGTGAAAATTGATGAAAGAAATATTTCTTGATATATCAAGTTTATACAAAAATTTTTTACATTTTAATCTATCTAAAATAATCATATTTTTAGTTGCTTTATTGCATGTAATAATTTGGGTAATACCATTTATAATAGTTTTATGAGCTGTTTATTATTATTATCTTTCAACATGAAATATAGACATTATTGATAATTATATATTTTCTTTTTTTGTTATACTAGGTTTTTTTGTTATGATATCTTCATTTTTATACTACATTGTATTACAAACTAACCTTAATTTATCATACATAAAAGGGGAAAAATTGTGATATTTAAAAAACTATTATTTTAACTTTAAGCTTTTTAGAAATTATTTTAAATTGATGATTCTTTTGGTGTTTATATTGATTCTTCCTTTTATAATATATAAAGCTTTAGTTTTTTTATCTATAAATATAGTTTGATGAGAACAACAAGCTTTGTCGCTATTTAATAGTGAAAATTTGACCTATTTTAAATTATTTATTGAAATACTATGAGTTATTACTCTCTTATCTTTTATATATCTTTGCTACAAAACTCTATTTTGTATTTTGATTTTGGTTGATGAATCTAAGGGAGAAAAATTTGAAAAAGCCTCATATTATATTTATAAATCGTTTTATTTAACAAAATGATTTGTAAAATGACTTAAATTTTTTCTTACTTTTTTAATTGTTGTTATAATTAGTTTACCTATAACTATACCTTTGAATTATATATCTTTTAATAATGTAGATCTATCAAATTATATAGAATATAAAACTGAACCTCAAGCTCAAGATAAATTTAGTTTTTATTACTTAGAACAGTTAAAGATAAAATATGCAAATCAAGATATAGATGAATTGAAATATAAACTAAACAATAATGAAAAATATGAGTTATTTTTGGAGATATTAAATTTCTTATTCATATTTGGTCTTTTTGAAATGATGATTTTATCTTTTTATATTAGAGAATTAAAAGTTGATGCTAAAAATAATTCTTTGAAACCTAAAAGTAAAAATTTATCAAAAAGCTCAATAAAAAAAACATCTACTCAATCTAGTAAAGCAAAAACATCTAGCTCTACTAGAACTAAGACACCAAGAACTACAACAAAAAAACCAGTAGCCAAAAAAACTTCAACAAGAAAGACATCTACTCAATCTAGTAAAGCAAAAACATCTAGTTCTACTAGAGCTAAGACGTCAATAACTACAACAAAAAAACCAGTAGCTCAAAAAACTTCAACAAGAAAGACATCTACTCAATCTAGTAAAACAAAAACATCTAGTTCTACTAAAGCTAAGACGTCAAGAACTGCAACAAAAAAACCAGTAGCCCAAAAAAGCCCAACAAGAAAAACAAGAATTAGCAC
>CAWUJK010000027.1:0-18105 GCA_963922865.1 uncultured bacterium
TGATTTGAAAAAAGATCTTAAAATAAACAATAAGTATACACTAAATCATTTTTAAAAAAAATCTAACAATCTTGATAAAATAGATGATTTATTTTCAAAAATAAATTATTTATGATATCAAACAACTCAAAAATATAATTTATTTAAATCTAAATATAAAGATTGGATTTCTAGTTTAAATAATATGGATGTGTATGATAAAAATATTTGAAAAGATGAAATACTTAATCGTTATAATTTAAGTAAATCTATTTATAATGATTTACTTAAACTTAAACCTGATTTATTGTTTATTAATATAGATTGAACTTCTATAGCATATATAGAGTATTGAAATAAAAAAATAAATAAGTTGCAGTCTTTGTTTCATAAAAAACTTCTTTTTAAGAAAGCTAATAGAGCTATGTATATAAAGCTTCACAAACTTATGTCTTCTATAGATTATTATTTATCTTATAGAGATTATATGAAAGCTCTTGAATTGAAAAATATTAAGCAAGACTTATTTAAAAGTTATGTCTCTTTTAAAAAAAGTTATTCTAAGCTTAAAAGAAATAAAAAATAATGAACATAGTATGCTATGTTCATTATTTTTTAATAGATTTGATGATAAGAAGATTTTTGAATATAAACTTTACTTTTAGTTCATATTTTTTATAATCCAAAAAATTATTAATTAAAATTATAATAAAAAAATGGAGAAATATAAAAAAGGAGAGTATTATTATGAGTTAGTAGAGTCAATAAAAAACTTGGAAGACCCTGCGCTTTTGGTTTGACCAAAAGTGAATGAAGTACCTGAAAATAATATAAATTTTTGATCAAATCAAATATGAGAAATTAAAAAAAGTTTTAAACAACAAGTTATAGAAACAATTTTTGAAGATGATAAAAGTTCTATAAAAAGTTTTAAAGTTTTATGAGCTAGAAGTCGTGTACACGAGATAGACTATTTATGATTGGATGTTATTTTGAAAGTATTAATGGAAAGTGTTGACCCAAATCTAGAAATGATAGATTACTTTAAATATCCTGAAATTACAGATATTAATTATACTCTAGCTAAATGTTTAGCAGAAAAGGGATATCCACTTATAACTACAAATATTTCTTCTGGTGTAAAAATAGCTTTTTCTCAAATAAAAACTCAAAAAAAAGTCAGAGAAGTTTTTCTTGACAAAGATTTTGAAAACTATATATGAGATATCCAATGAAATAAATATTTTGACTATCAAGATTGTAAAGATGATCCTATTATATTTAAACTTTGTTGAAGTTTTGATGATAAAACTAGTGTAAAAAATTATATAAATTCTCTTAATAATTTAGATTTTAGCTCTATAAAACAAGAATTTCTCAATGTTTCATTAATGCAGAGAGATTTACTTATCCTTTGATATCAATCTTTTAGTGAAAAACTTTTAGCTAGCATTTTAATGGATAGAAAAAGTGATAGAAAAATTGTATGGATAAATGATTTTTATAAAGATGATAGTTTAGAGACATATCCATGAAAAATAGATTTATCAAAAATAAGAGAAATAGAATCTTGAGGTTTAGTTCCATATTTGACTGATAGCTGACTTAGAGATGAAAATAAAATTTCACTTTTCAATATAGATAAATCTCAGCTATCTAATATAATTGATGATGCTTGGGATTTACCTAAAACCCAGTTTAAAACTATTTATAATTTTAAAAAAGTAATTTATGAAAAATTATCTATATCTTGAAAAAATGAAAATATAAAAAGGCAACAATATTTTAGTAAAATATCAAATCTTAATACACATCAGAAAAAAAATATAAGTGATAAAATCTATGAAACTCTAGATTATATATCACTTTCTAAAATCATAGATGATAAACCTACTCTACAAGATCGTTTATGAAGATTATCTATGATTGAAAGTGTTACAGAATATATAATCAATAGTAAAAGCTCTTCTGTTTTATCTTTATCTGGTGATTGGTGAGTATGAAAAACAAGTATTTTAAAAATGGTTGAAGAAAAAATAAATACTAAAAACTATTGAGTTCATCATATAGTTTGGCTTGATGCTATGCAACAAAAATTTTGGAAAGATGAAAACCCTTTATTTCCTATACTTACTAATCTTTATAATAGCTTAAATGAAAATAGCTTGTTTCAGGAGGAATTAAAAATACTAAAACAATATATTATATCCGTTTCATATTTTATTAATTTGAAATCTTTTAACTTTTGAAGGTTTAGGGAACAGTTAAAAAAAGAGCAAGAAGAAGATTTTACAAGATGAAGTGAACTATATCTTCTTAAACAAAAACTTGAAACTTTAATCAAATCTATAACTAATAAATTAAAAAGTAGTGGACAAAACTCAAAAATAATTTTTTTTATAGATAATCTTGATTATTTAGAATGAGAAAAATCATTAGAATTTTTAGAAATGCTAAAAATTTATTTTGATATAGAGAATTGTGTTTTTGTTCTTGGTATTAATGAAAGGAGAGTTGAAGAAATAGCTATGAATAAATATTGAGATGAAGATGGAAAGAACTTTTTATTAAAAATAATAAGTAATTCTTTTCATCTAAATATTTTGAGTAAACCAAAACTAAAGTCTTATATATATAGTTTGCTTGCTAAATCAAATATTGAATTAACAAATTATGCAGAAGTTATTGCAAATTTATTAGAATGAAATCCTAGAAAGATTATAAGATTTGTAAATTCTTTTGTTATGACCCACCAAATTGCTAAATCAATAGATAATTACAATCCCAAAATTTTGATATATATCTTGATTATTCAAAAAGAAGATGCAGAACTTTTTAGATCTATTTCTAAAAATACTAAAGAACTTTCTAACATAATAGGTATTATAGAGAAAAAGAATTCAAGTCAATATTTAAGTAAAAAGCAAAAATCTATATATTGAAAATATATAAGTAAGAATGAATTTGTAAAAAAGTCCATCTTGGGATTAATTGAATGTAACAAACATAGAAATATTTTTATAAATATTGATGATTATATATATTTAACAGGTAATGATGATTTGACAAGAGATATTGTTTTAAAAGATATTAGATCAGCTATATTAATACAAAATGATGCTGAAAACTTTATGGTGAATCAAAAATATGAAAATGCTATAGAATCTTATAAAGCTGCATGTGAAATATATAAAAGATTAAATAAATATAGAAACCAAGCTATTTGTTTGTATTTTATATGAAAATGTAATTGGGAACTTTCAGATTTATCATGATTAGAGGATAAAAAGATTATTGAATATAGAAATAATGCCATTGAAGCTTATAAAGAAAGTTTATACATAGACAAAGAACATGATTATAAATTAGGTATACTAGTAAGTTTAATAAAAATATGAAGAAGTTACCTTCTAAATAAAGAATATAATGAAGCAGAGAAATGTTTCAGTGAAAGTCTAACAATGTCTGAGAATAGAAATGATACTAGAAGAAAAATTAAAAGTTTAACTTGACTTTGATTATCTTGTCTTAATTTATCAAAATTTGATGAATCTGAAAAATTTTTAAAACAAGCATACCATTTATTAATAAAAAATTTTCCTAAAAGTAAAAATAATTCAGAAGAAGAATCATATAAAATTATTGTCCTAGAATCATTAATAAAACTTTGAATTATTAGTAAAAAGCATGAAATTATAGGATATACACTATCATTGAATAAACTAAAAAGTGAATATGGAAATAAGTGTATAGAAAAATTAATGGATTTATGATTTAGAAATAAGGATTATGAGATAATAAAATGTGTATTAAACTTTAGAAAAATAAATAATATATATAAAGATAAATGTATAGAGAAATTAATGGATTTATGATTTAAAGATAAAGATTATGAGGTAATAAATTATGTACTATGATTAGATGAACTAAAAGATGAATATAGATATAAATGTAATGCTTTATTGTCCCTTTTAAAAAAATAAAAAACACTTTTTATTTTGATATTTATTAAATTTTTGTTATAATTTGATAGTATTTTATTTTAAATAATTTTTTAAATTATGAATAATAAATTAGTTAAAGATGATATTCTAATTTGAGATAAGGAATCAAGTGATAAAACAAGTTCCTTTACTCAAGAAGAAATTTTAGAAGCTATAGATTGGATAAAAGAAATAGCTAGATTAAATGCAATTGAGGAAAAAGAAAGAGAAAGAGATTATGATAGACGTCTAAGTAGTATGCTTTAGTTTTATGATACAATTCATGTTTTTTCAGATAATTCTAAGTTCTTTTTTCCTATGGTCATCAAAAATAATATATCAATTTTTCTATTTAACCTCACCTTGAAAAAATACAAAAATAAGTATAATGAAATAAATTATACTTATTTTTTATTTTAATGGCTAGAAAAAAACAAATAAAAATATCTCCTGAGATGAAAAATTATATATTTGCATGAATTGCATTTTTTTTGTGAATAATGTCACTTTTAGCAGATAAAGATAGTTGAGGGCTTTTTTGAGTTTATTTACAAAATAGTTTATTTTATTTATTTTGAGAGTATTATAAATGGATATTTTCTCCCGTTTTTATATTGTTTTGAATAATACTTTTTAAAGATAGAAATATAAATCTTGATATTTATAGATTATTTTGATTATTATTTAACTTTTCATGAGCCACAACTATAGTTTGATTATTTTATCTTATTATCACAAATAATAATTATTTAGCAGTTTTTAATTTATTTATATATTTAGATATATACCTTTGAAAACTTTGAGTTTTTTTAGTATTTTCTATTTTGTATTTATTTTCTCTTATAATACTTTTCAAATTTTCACCATTTAAATTTTTTAATAGTATTTCTAATATTTCTAAAAACATAAAAAATAATATATCTAAAGATGCTAAAAATATAAAAGAAGATTTAAATAAAACAAAAACTAATGTAAAACAAAACAAAGAATTAAACAAAGCAATAAAAAGACAAGAAGAGTATGAAAAAATGTTGGAAGATTTGAAAAATGAAAAAGAAGCACTAGCTAAATCTAAACAACCAAAACAACTCAAGATAAATGATGCTTCAAAAAAAATACCAATTGAAAAAAAATCTAGTATCTCCAATTTTTTTTCAGCTAAACCAAATTCTATAAAACCTAGTGATATAAAAACCAACAAAACAATAAAATGAGATTTTAAAAATTGGAAACTACCAGAAATAGATTTACTTTCAGATAGAGGATGAAAAATTATTTTTGATGAAAACGAAATAAGAAGAAAAGAAATAGAAATACAAGAAAAACTTTTACAATTTAGAATAGAAGTTTTGATGCAAGGATTTCAAGTATGACCTACTGTAATACAATATAGATTAAAACCAAAAGCTTGAGTTGCACTTAAAAAAATCACAAGCTTAAAAAAAGATCTGACTCTAGCACTTCATGCTAAAAATATAAGAATCCAAGCACCTATTCCGTGATTATGAGTTGTTTGAATAGAAGTACCAAATGATAATAGACAACCTGTTTGATTGAAAGAAATTATAGCTTCTGATATTTTTTATTCTAAAAAAATGGAAATACCTATAGCTCTTTGAAAAGATGTTAGTTGAGATATTATTGTTTGAGATCTAGCAAAAATGCCTCACTTACTTATTGCAGGTCAAACCGGTTCAGGTAAATCTGTTTGAATGAATGCTTTTTTGATTTCTATGCTTTATAAATTTTCTCCTAGTGATTTAAAGTTTATAATGATTGATCCTAAAAGAGTTGAATTATCAGTATATAATTGAATACCACACTTACTTACCCCGGTTATTACAAATCCAGATAAAGCTCATAATTCTTTGAAATGGTGTGTAGCTGAAATGCTTAGAAGATATGATTTGGCAGTTCAAAAAAAAGCTAGAAACCTACAAGAATATAATTCAAAAGTTTCAAAAAATGAAAAACTACCCTATATAGTAATAGTTGTTGATGAATTGGCTGATCTTATGATGAGTGGAAATAAAAAAGAAGTAGAAAGTTCTATATCAAGAATAGCTCAAATGGCTAGAGCCGTTTGAATGCATTTGATAGTTGCAACACAAAGACCATCAGTTGATGTTATTACTTGACTTATAAAAGCAAATATACCATCAAGAATAGCTTTTACTGTTGCGAGTCATATTGATAGTTGAACAGTTTTAGGAAAAAAATGAGCTGAAGATTTACTTGGAATGTGAGATATGCTTTATTATCCTACTTGAGCAATAGAACCAGAGAGAGTCCAATGAGTTTATATAGAAACAAATGAAGTAGAGTCAGTTGTGAATAAACTAAAACTTACCATTGACCCTGATATGCTTTCAAATATGCAAGATAATTCTATAGTAGAACCTCCTTCAAAAAATGCTTGAAGTATTATGGAGTGATATGATTGAGACCAAGATGAAGAACCAGAAATAATAGAAAAAGCTATAGAAATAGTAAAAAATTCAAAAAAATGATCAACTTCTTTGATACAAAGAAAGTTAGGTTTAGGTTATGCTCGTGCTGCTAAAATTCTTGATATATTAGAAGAATTATGAGTTGTTGGTCCAGCTAATTGAAGTAAACCAAGGGAAGTTTATGTTGATTAAACTTTATTTCAAATATTAAAATTCTCTATAAGTATTATATATTTAATATAAACCAAATGTGTAAAATATGTATAGATAAATCTATAAAATTAATTGAGATATACCAAAATACTATAAGTCCTGATTATTCTAAATGGGGTAAATTAAGGTATCCTGCTGGATATTGTAAATATACTCCAACTTGTAGTGAATATATAAAAATTTCTTTAAGAAAAAATGGATTTTTTATTTGATGGTTAAAAGGGGTTTGGAGAATTATTAGATGTAATCCATGGAGTAATTGATGAGTTGATAAACCTTAAAAATAATGACTAAATTTGAATTAAAATCATTCACTAGAAGATGAGATACTTCTAAGAAAATAAAAGATAGTATAGCTTGAATTTGAACTTCTTCTAAAAAACAAAAAAAAATTCGTGAATTTAAACTTCATGATGAGTATTTTTATAAAGCAAAAAAACAAGGGTATAGAGCTCGTAGTGTTTATAAACTTATGGAAATACAAGAAAAATTTTCTATAATAAAACCTGATATGAAAGTATGTGATATTGGTGCTGCTCCTTGAAGTTTTATTCAATATATAAAAAGAATAATAAAAAATTCTGGTAGTATAGTATGAATAGATTTAAAACCTATAGACAAATATTCTCAAGAAAATATAAATACTATTGTTGCTGATATATTTGATTTTGATAATTTGAAACCTAAAGTTGAAAAATTTATTTGAAAAAATAATTTATTTGATTTAATTACAAGTGATATTGCTCCAAATACTACTTGAAGAAAAGATCTAGATAATTATGCTTCTGTTGAGCTTAATATTGCTATTTTAAATTTTGCTCAAGTTTTTTTAAAAAAATGATGAAATATTGTTTTAAAAGTTTTTAAATGAGAAGATTTTAATGATTTGATTAATGTTATTAAAACTAAATATGATAAATTTACTCAATACAAACCTAAAGCTTGCCGTGATAGAAGTTTTGAAGTATATATTATTTGTTATTCTAAAAAATAACAAATTAATTTTTTTTGTTTTTTAAAATTTTTTTAAATCAAATATTATGTTATAATATTTTATATGTTTTTTATACCTAATTAAAAAAGATGTTTAAATACGAGTCAATATTGAAATCTATATGATTAGAAAATAATGAAGCTAAAGTTTATCTTGAAGCTATAAAACTTTGACCAACTCAAGCTTCAATTATATGAAAAACCTTAAATATTCCTAGAACTACAGCGAGGTATGCTTGTGAAGAATTATTTAGTAAAAACCTAATGAGTAAATCAAAAAAATGAAATACTATAATTTTTACAGCAGAAAAGCCCAATTTACTAAAAAATCAAATTCAAATTCAGAAAAATAAGTTAGAAAAAAACGAACATAATTTGGATAAAATTATGTGAGAATTACTTTGATTTTATAATCCTTATGCTAAGTTGCCAAAAGTTACTTTTTATGAATGAGAAGATTGAATAAAGAAACTTTTAGAAGATAGTCTAACATCAAAAGAAACTATTGATAGTTTTGTTGATACAAAAAATATAAGCATGTATTTTAAGGATATAAATGATGATTATATAAAAAGAAGAATAAAAAATAAAGTGAGAAAAAGAACTATATATAATATTGAAGAATCTGATAATATGTTATTACCTGAGAATGACTTTACAGAGAAAAAATTTTCAAAAAGTGATAATTTTAAAATACAAAATTTATCTTTTATGATTTATGATAATAAAATAGTTTATATAACTTTAAATAAAGACTCTATCAATACTTTTTGAGTTATTATAGAAAATGAAATGATATATAATTTTCATAAATCTATGTTCAATTTATTGTGGAATACCATCTAATTTTTTGTTTAATTCTCTGCTTTCTATCTTTAAAGCTTTATAAATAATTGTTTGTAAAGCTCATTTTTTAAAACCACTTTTTTCATAAAAATAAGCTAATCTTTCATAATCATCTCTCTTTATTCAATTTATTTTTTTGTATATATTAATTTTAATATTATAACTGTTGTATATTTTTAACATTAATTTTATAACTTTTAAATAAGGAAATTTTCATTTATACTCTTCTAATCAGTGGAATCAACCTGAATGTATGTTATTTCATCATAAATGTTCAATATACAAAGTAAACATAATTTTTCAATTAATTTCTCATATAAAAAAGACGGTATTTTCATTAATTTCATTTTGATAAAAATAATTTATATAACCTTTACTTTCATCATCAATATTAAATTCAGCATAATTTTTTAAAATTAAATCAATAAAATTTTTATAAAGAATTTCTTCCCCTAAAAATTTATTTTTATTGAATATGTTTATATTAAAATTATCATACTCTGATTGTACTAATTCATAAACTTTCTTTTGTACCTCAATAGCTATTTTCTCAAACTTAGAAATATCTAAACTTGAATTATTGTTATTAATTTCTCCTTTTTCCATATTAATTTATTATAATTTATTAAATAAAATGATAGGTTGACAAACATAGTTAACATTTTATATAGATTATTATATACCTTAGTTAAGCCATAAATAATTATTTTTAGATTAAAAATAAAATTAATTGTTTGTCCAATATGTAAATATTGTTATTATGTTGATGCTACTAAATAAATATTACTATATGTATGGTAAAGGAGGGTATTTATTTTTTAGTTAAAAGGAGTAAAAAATAAAATTGAGTAGAGATTCAGTTTTATTTTTTTATTATGACTTCTTGTGTAGGGAATGCCATTTCTATTTCTTGTTTAGCAAATTCATCTTTTATTTTCATATTTATTTGTTCTTTTTGTTTCACAAAATCTTTATAATCTTCATTTAGAATTGAAAAATAAACTGCTCTTATGTTTAAAGAAAAATCTCAAAATGTATCAAAATTTACTCTAAAATAATTTATTGTTTGCTCATCCATGCAATCTTGTAGTATATTCTCTATTATTTCTACTGCTTGTTTAGTTTTTTCTAAAGTAGTTGAGTATACTAATCATATACTGAATTCTCATCTTCTAGATTCTCTTTTAGTTAAGTTTTCTATATTGTTTGATATTAGTTTTTCGTTTGGTATAAGAACAAAATATCATTGTTTATCTATCATAGTTAGATGAGAAACTCACATTTCTTTTACTGTTCATACCTGTCAGTCTATACTTATATAATCTCAAAGTTGGAATGGTTTAGTTAGTAAAACTGTTACTGCTCAAAATACATTACTAAGTGTTTTTTGTGCTGCTAGAGCTATTGCTAGACCTCATATTCATGCTCAGGTAATAAGTGCTGTAACATTGTATCACATGTTAGATAATATTGTTATTATTCATATTACCCATGTAGCTATTATTATTATTTTTTTCAAAAACGACAATAAACTTTTGTTTAATGATTTAAATCTTGTTTTTTTCATCAATAATGACTCAAATGAGACATTTAAAAAGTTTGTAAAATAATAAATGAATATAATTAAGAAAACCATATAAAATGATTTATCTATATATATTTGATAGTCTTTTGGTATATCTATAAAAATAGTGAATACATACAATCATATAAGATATTTAGTTGTTCTTATTGCTCTATTTAGATAATCAATAAAAACATTATCTATATCTGTTTGTGTTTTTTTAGCTAGTTTTTCAAATATTGTTTTTATTATTTTATTTATTATTCATATTAGTCATATTACTGTCAAAAATGCTATTGTAGCATTTAAAAAACTAAGTATTGTTTCTCAATATGGAATATAATCAATTACATATCAAGAAAAGTATTTGTAATTTCCAATAAAATAATAACTAAGATAAATAATTCATACTGTTATAAATATATAATTTTTTATCTTTTTTAGGGTTTCATTTTCTTTTAACATATTTTATTATTTTTTAATATTTTTTTGTATTATATACAATGTTTTTTATAAATCAAAAAAATAAACTTTTATTTTTATTTTCTTGTATTTTTATAAAAAAATATATAATTTTATTACTCAGGTTTTTACAAAAAACTATTTTGAGAGATTAACAAAACAAGTTATTTATTAAATTTATTTTTTATGAAAGAAAATACAAAGTATTATTTACTTACTTTTTACAAATTTGTGGATGTTTTGAATCCTAAAAAAGAAGTTAGGGCGCATTTAAGATTTTGTAGTGATATATGAATAAAGGGAAGAGTTTATATATGAATTGAATGAATATCTGCTACTATGACTTGTAATCAAGGTCAATTAGATGCTTATAAGCTTTATTTAAATACTCATAAGCTTTTTAATAATCCATCTGATTTTGAAATTAAGAAAACTCAAGTTGATTGACACAAATTTTCTAGAATGATAGTTAAATTTAGAGATGAAATAGTAGTTTTATGAAAAAAATATACTAAAGAAGAAATAAACAAAGCCTGAAATAGAATGTGTATAAAGGATTTTAAAAATTTAATTGATAACTGAGATCCAAATGACTATATAATTCTTGATATGAGAAATAATCATGAATACAATCTTTGACACTTTAAAAATGCTATACCTGCTTGAACTATGAATTTTAGAGATTTAAATGAAAAAATCAAAGATTATAAAAAGGAGTTTTGAGACAAAAAAATAATTTCTTATTGTACTTGAGGTATAAGATGTGAAAAATCTACTGTTATGATGCAAAATGCGTGACTTAAAAATACTTATCAACTTGATTGAGGTGTTGTAAAATATATAAATACATATAATGATTGAAATTGGCTTGGGAATTTATATGTTTTTGATGATAGAGTTTCTTGTGAAGTATGAGATAAAGATACTCATACTACTATATGAGAATGTATATATTCTTCTAAAAAAACTGATAATTGTGAAAATTGTAGGTATAGTCCTTGTAATGCTAGAATAATAGCTGATAAAAAAGAGTATAAAAAACATTTTTGATTTTGTAGTCTTGAGTGTTCTAAAAAAGCTTTGAATGATATCCTTGTAAAAAATTCTAGCTTTGACCCTATGGATTATAAGGGAAAAAGAATAGAAATAAAAAATAATCCCTTGTCTAGAACTGGTATAATGAAATCTACCAAAAAACATCTTCTTGATAATTTAGACTCAGTTCATTTTAAAAATGAATTTAGTCTCAAAGAAGATTTGATAATAGACTAATGTTTTTAGTTTTTAACGCTACCTTGTATTAGTAAATTTTTTCTTGCATTTACTCAAAAATATATATAATTTAATAAATTTTATATTATTTAAACAATGAAAGATGGAAACTACCTTAATTTTGTTAAAACCAGATACTGTTGAGAGGAGTATCATAGGTCAAGTTATAACTAGGCTTGAGAATAAATGATTAAAAATATCAGGTCTTAAAATGATGCAACTTGATGATGATATTATAAACAAACATTATGATTTTTTAGTAGATAAACCTTTTTTTCCATCTATTGTAAAATATATGAAAAGAACTCCTGTTGTTGCTATTGCTGTTTGTTGAATGAATGCTATATCTACTGTTAGAACTTTGACCTGAGCAACCAATCCTGAAGAAGCTTTGCCTGGTTCTATAAGATGAGATTTTGGATTGACTATTGATTGAAATATTATTCATGCTTCTGATAGTGAACAAAATGCTAAAAAAGAACTGCAAAGATTTTTTGCTTGAGAATGAATATTTGAGTATAAAAAAATAAGTGATGATGTTTTGTAAAAAATTGAATTGACTTTTAATTACTTTTTAATATTATCCTTTTTTAAAGGGAGTAGTTTTGCAATATTTCCTTTTTTTTTGAATACACACATATAGGAGGATAACCATGTGTAATAATGCAAACTTTTTAGGAAATATTTTTGTACTTTCACGTAAAGCTATCTTGGCAGGTACTTTATTTAGTAGTCAGGCAGCCTCTTATTACTTTTTGAATTTTAAAAGTGTGTCTAATGATAAATTAAGAGAAATTGGACTAGTTAATCTCCATGAAGTTAAAGTAAGTCCAAAATTACGTAACATTTATAATGAGTTTAAAAGAAAGTATCCTGATGCTAATTGTTGGTGTAGAAAAGAAGATAATATACACTAAATTGATTAGTATCTTATAGAGTTTATTGAGGCCATGTTTTTACATGGTCTCTCTTTTTATTAAGTTTTATTTTAGGATTTTTAATTTTTATTTATATAATAGTTTAGGATTTAAATATAAATTTATAAAAAATGAAAGCTAAAATATATGATACTCTTTTAGGAGAATATGTTATGAATCCTTGATTAAGAGGCTTATGATTAGATAAAATTGCACAAAGAAAATTTAACTATGAAATGATTAGTTATAAAGATATAACTGAAAAAAAACACTTAAATTTTTGTGAGCTTGATATAGGAATTGCTTGAAATTATTCAGCAGAAGATGTTTATATCACAAATATGCTTTTTGAAAATCAAAAAAAAGAATGAGTGTTAGAAAATGATATATTAAATAACATAGAAATTCCTTTAATAAAAGTTATTAAAAATATAGAAACAAATTGAGTAAAAATTGATAGAGATAAACTTAAAGAACTTCAAAGTGTATTTGAAAATGAAATAATAAGACTTAGTAGCTCTATTTATGAAGAAGTTTGAGAAGAATTTAATATAAGTTCTCCAAAGCAGGTATGAGAAATTCTTTTTGATAAACTTTGATTGCCTAAATGAAAAAAAACTAAAACTTGATGGAGTGTTAACTCTGAAGTATTAGAAAACTTATCTATTCAATTTCCTATATGCCAAAAAATAATAGAGTATAGACACTACTCTAAATTAAACTCCACTTATATAATATGATTACTTGATTTACTTGATGAAAATGATTTAATCCATACAAACTATAACCAAGCTGTTACATCTACTTGAAGATTAAGTAGTACTAACCCTAATCTTCAAAATATCCCTAGTTCATCTTGAATTGCATGAGAAATAAGATCTGCTTTTATTTCTAGGTTTGAATGATGAAAAATAATGGCTTTTGATTATTCTCAGGTTGAGTTAAGAATTTTAGCTATAATGAGTCAAGATGAAAATTTACTAAATTCTTTTAAAAATTGATTTGATATTCATAAAAAAACAGCTCAATTGATAGGTGTTAATGATAGAAAAATAGCAAAAGCTGTTAATTTTGGAGTAGTTTATGGTATTTCTTGATTTTGACTTGCTAAATGATTAGGTATTTCTGTTAATGAAGCAAATAACTTTATTAATAAATTTTTTGAGAGTTACCCAAAAGTTAGAAAATATTTAGATGATACTATTAGATTTTGTGAAAAAAATCTCTATGTTGAAACTCTTTTTGGTAGAAAGAGATATATTTCATGAATAAATGATTCTAATAAAATGATAAAAAACTCTGCTGAAAGAGAAGCTATAAATATGCCTATTCAATGAACAAATGCAGATATTATTAAAATAGCTATGATTAAAATTTCTAGTTTTTTATTTTTAAATAAACTAAAATCTAAAATGATAATGCAAGTACATGATGAGTTAGTTTTTGATATATTTCCTCCAGAAGAAAATATTTTAAAGTCGGAAGTTATCAAGATTATGCAGTGAACTATTACTAATAATACCATTAGTCTAAAAGTAGATTGTAGTATTTGAAATAATTGGAGAGAAGCTAAATAATTTTAATTTTTTATATAATATTTGTATGTTAATTGTAAAAATATTTTATGCTTTTATGCTTATATGTTTTTGATTTGCTATACTTAGATATAGGAAAACTGTTAAATCTTGGACTTGAAATTTTGTATGGGCTGAAAGATATTTATGAAACTGAGGAACTTATTTTGTTATAATGCTTGTATGAATTTTTTGTATATTTGCTTGAATTTTGTATCCTTTTTGAGTTTTGGATTTCATGACTTGAAGTTGAGAAAATATTATTAAAAAATAAAACACTAAAAAAGTGTTTTATTTTTTTGTTTTTGTATATACTTGTATAAAGTTTAATTATCTAAAAATAAAAAATGTTTAAAAAAAATATTGTTTCTACTATTATTTTTATTTTCTTGTTTTTTGGTGTTTACATATGAGAAATAAATGCATTGAGAATAGTTAGTGAATCTCAAAAAAATAATTTGAAAAACCCCATAACTCTATGAGAAATGTTTATGTTTTTTGGTGAAATGTATGATCATAAAATACCAGAAAGTTATAAATATATTGATGTAAAAATAAAATGAATTTCAAAAGATTGAGATTTATATAAAAATATTCAAAAATTAATCTATGTTGATGTATTGGATAATGTATCTTTAAGCTTGAGAAAAACAAACAAAATAAGTGCTTATAATTTTTATAGATTCGCTGAAAAAAACTATGACTTAAAATTGATTAAAGAAAATGAAATAGCTTGATTGAAATCAAGAAAAGCTACTTTTAATGATTTTAATAAATTAAAAGAAAAATTAAAGATAACAAGAAATACTATAAATTTAGAATGAGCTAATAGTAAACTTTCTAGTAAAAAAAAGATTTTTTCTGATGTTTATAACACTCTTTCCTCTAGTCATTATGAAAAAGATAAATTGGACCAAAGCAAAATGATAGAAGATGCAACTAAAGCTTTGGCAGAGTCTAGTTGAGATAAATATACTGTTTACTTTCCTCCAGTAGAAAATAAAGATTTTAAAGAGTCTTTAAATTGAAAATACGAATGAATAGGAGCTTATGTTGATATGGAAAAACCTTGAGTTTTTAAGATAATATCTCCTTTACCAGATTCTCCAGCTGAAAAAGCTTGACTTAAATGATGAGATATAGTTAGTCATGTTGATGGAAGAGAAATAAAGCAAGAGGACTCTATAAAACATATAATATCTCTTATAAAATGAAAAGCCTGAACTGAGGTTTTACTTAGAGTAAAAAGATGAAATAATACTTTTGATTTAAAAGTTAAAAGATGACATATAACTTTGAAAGAAATAGAAGCAAAAAAATTAAATACTAGTACTTACTACATAAAAATGAATTTCTTTTGACCTGGTATTTCAAAAGAATTTAAAAATTTAATTCAAAATTTAGAAAAAGATAAACAAATTAAAAAAATTATTTTTGATTTAAGATGAAATGGTTGATGATATCTAGATCAAGTTTCAAATATTTTATGAAATTTTGTAGCTAAATGAGAAAAAACAGCTGTAGTTAAATATAATAATTATTCACAAAATTATTACTCTAAATGATATGATAAAATAGATTTTTCTAAATATAGAATTATTGTTTTAGAAAATTGAGGAACAGCTTCTGCTTCTGAAATATTTATATGAACTTTAAAAGATTATTTTCCAAAAACTACTGTGATTTGAGAAAATTCTTATGGTAAAGGATCAGTTCAGACTATTAAAAACTATAGAGATGGTTCTAGTTTAAAATACACTATAGCTAAGTGGTATACTTGAAAATTTCAAAATTGAATTGATGGTATTTGAATAAAACCTGATATAGAAATTAAAATGGAAAAATATTGAGTAGAACAAAAAGATGATAAACAACTTCAAAGAGCAATAAATATAAGATAACATTGTTTACTGATTTATTATTTAATTTTTTAAATTTATGTGAAACATATTTAGATATAACTTGAAAATACTACTTATTTTTACTATTTTTGTTTTTTTTGTAAATAGCAGTTTTTGAGTTTATTTAAACCCTAAAATTGAACTACTTTATAATAAAATGATATCAAAAATAGAAAAAAAACATGATTTAAAAGGCCAACAAAAAATTTTAAAATCTTTAAAAAATAAAATAAAATCTTTAAAAAATAATAAAAAATATAAAAATAATCACAAAGCTCTAAATTTATTTGAGCAATTAAATTATCTTAATGACCAAAAACTTATTAAGCTAGAAAAAACTACTATTTTATCTATGTTTAACCCAGATAAAAGTTTAGATGAGATAAAAAAAATTTCTCAAAAATGAATTGATTATGAAAGAATTCATAAATTAGAGCTATCTAGAAGAAAAAAAATAATACAAAGCTATGATTATTCTAAACTTTTTAAAAATAAATCTTTTACAAAAAATAATATTTTTTTGGAAAATTGAGTATGGAAATCTTATATTTTTGATAAATATAGTTTCTTTCCAGAACACTCTAGAATTACTCAAAGAGATCTAAAATATAATTGAATAGATCCTAATAAAGCTTTACTTTTTGTGACTGATAATAATAATATATGATTTGCCAAAAATCCTAGAAAAATAAATCTGATAAATGATGACATAATAAAAGACATAAAAAATAAATATTATTTTTTAGAAGAAGTTTTAGATGATGTTAAAAAATCTTGAGTAAATTCTTACGATGCTGATTTTTCTAAACTAAAAACTCAAACAGAAAAAATAACAAGAAACTTGAGTGATTATTCTAAAATTAGAAATATTTACAATTATATATTAAAAAATACCTCTTATTCTAAAAAAATAGATTTTAATAATTATAAAATATTTTCTTGAATAGAAACTTTTAAAAACAAAGATGGTGTTTGTGAATGATATGTAAAAACAATGATTTATATGCTCATGTTTGCGGGAATAAATGATGTTGAAGTTATTAGATGACATGTAATAGATGCTCCAGATTTTCCAAATATTTGACATGCTTGGGTAAGAATTTGAGATAAATATTATGACCCTACATTTGATGATCCTATTTGAGCTATTAGTGATAAAAATTTTAAGGATTATAAGTATTTTGGACTCCCAAGAGATTTGTTTTATTCAAATAGATACGAATATAAAAACCTTCCTGGGTATATAAAAAAGTTAAGTTTGAGTAAAAGAAAAGATATTATTTTAAAAAATCTAATTAGTCTTAGTGATAAATATAGAGATTCTGATTATAAACTTATAAAACTAATTAATTTTAAGAAAAAGTATAATATAGATTATTCTGAGAAAATTACTTTAGATAATTTTAAGAAAATTTTACCAAAAAAAGTTGTATTAGATTTCAGTTTTTTTAAAAATTGACAAAAAAAATCAATTACAAAACTAAACTTTTATAATATTGATAACTTTGATTTAGAAACATTGCTTGAACAATTAAACTATGATTTAACATGACATTATTTTTTTGAATGGATAGATAAAAATTGAAAAACTACTTATAGATTAGCTTATGATTTAGAGTTTAAATAAACAAAATGTGTTAATAAAAAAAATCTAAAAATAAGTATATTTACTGTATATAATTTTGACATAAACCAATAAAAACTTAAAATAGAATAAAATTAATATTTATTCTATTTTTTATGTTAAACTCATTTTTTAAAGAGCAATACAAATATCTAAATGAAAAGCAAAAGCAAGCAGTAGATTCTATTTATTGACAAATAATGGTTGTTGCTTGACCTGGAACAGGGAAGACTCAAATAATATGACTTAGAACTGCTAATATTATATTGAAAACTTGAGTATCTCCAGAAAATATTTTAATTACTACTTTTACTGATGCAGGTGTTT
>CAWUJK010000028.1:0-17915 GCA_963922865.1 uncultured bacterium
TGTGTTGTGTTGTGTTGTGTTGTGTTGTGTTGTGTTGTGTTGTGTTGTGTTGTTAGTTTGTTTTTCCATATATTCAAATTTAAATATATATAATATACTATTCTTGAGTTTTTTCTTTTCTTGTCAAGTGTTTTTGTGATTTTTTAATGGACTTTTCTTAATTTTTTGTTATTAGTAACAAGCTATTATAGTTTAATTATTTCCATCATATCTTTAGAATTTCAAATGAATATATCATATTCATTTAGTTTTTATATAAATATAGTAAATTATTTTGTAATTATGAAAAAACTATGATAAAATATATTTAAAATAACATTTTAAAATTAAAAATTTATGAATTTTATCAAAAAAAGTATTTTAATAGTTTCTCTTGTCTTACTCGTTTTTGTATGATTAAATTTTAAGGAAATAAGTGCAAGAAATAATGTTGAAATAATTGGTGTAGATAAATGAGATAAAAACAGAAATGTAGAACTTAAAAAATTTTGAGAAAATAAAAAAGAGTTTTTTGGTTTATGAAATATACAATGAGGACAAGGAATTTATTATGTAATAGTAAACATTGCCTACAGTTTAAAAAATATAATTTTCTTGTTTGCTACTATATTTTATATAGTTATAGCTATAAAACTTTTAGTATCACAAAACACTGAAGAACAAGTAACTAAGTTTAAAAAAGGAATAATATGGATAACAATATGATTAATGGTGATGCAAATGGCTTATGCGTTTTCACTTACTCTATATGCTAAACATGTATGACAAAAACTGGCATTTGACTTAATAAGCAACATAGTAAATCCTTTAATATGATTAATGGAAGTGCTAGCGTCAATATTTTTTATAGCAATAGCAATATTTGCTTTTTATAGAATGGTTACAGCAAATGGAAATGATGAAGAAGTAAAAAGAGCAAAAATGTCTATAGTCTATGCTATAATGTGATTTATATTAATAAAACTAGCCAGTGTAATAGTTTCTTGAGTTTATGGAAGCTTAAGTTGTGAACAAATAAGCATAGGTTGATTTGATGTAGCAACTGCCTCATGTATATGATCAGCTGATGTAAAATGACTTAGTTTTACTATAATGCAAATAATAAATTGGGCAAACTCATTTCTAGGAATAATAACAATACTTTTAATAATTTATGCGTGATTTAATATACTTTTTTCAGGTTGAGAAGAAGAAAAAATAAAAAAAGGAAAAAATACAATAATTTATATATTTGTCTGATTACTACTTCTATCTATAAATTACTTAATATTAACATTTTTTATTAAACCAGAAACAGTTATTTAAATTTAAAAATAAAAAAAAATGAAAAATAAAATTAAATACATAATACTCGCTTTGATTGCTCTAATTTCAATTAATTTTTTTGGAGTTCTCCATGCTAAATATGGTGATATACCTTGAGCTAAGACCATAGAAAAATCATCTATAAGTAATATAAATGCAAGTTGAGATATAATTAGTGATATAAAGGATACATGATTTGATATCTTGGCTATAATAAAGTTAGCCTTTCAGGGTATCCTTATAATATTTATAGTATATACTTGAGCGCAAATGATATGGTCTATGTGAGAAGACGAAGAAGCTCTTAATAAAGGTAAAAGGCAAATTCGGTATTCATTAATAGCACTTCTTTTCATAAATATACCTTGAACTATATATAATTCAATAAATAGAGAAGACTACAGCCAAATATGAGAAAAAGCCACCAGCAAAGGGTTTTTAAGCTCAAGAATGGATTCAAATTTGTTTTTTGATTCTTATCTTTTTGGTCATACATTTTGAGAACAAATAATATGATTTTTAGAAGTAATAATAATAGCTATAGCTATAGTTATGATAATATATGAATGATTAGCTTTAATATGAAGTAGATGAAGAGAAGAAAAAGTAAAAGAAGCAAAAACTAAGATTACATATTCTATATTGGCGTTAGTTTTTGTTTGAATAATAGAGGCATGGAAAAATTTTGCATTTTCTTTCAAAATTAGTGATGCAACAAATATATTTAGTAACCTAGCTGATTTAGCTTTATTTTTTGCAGCCCCAGTAGCATTTTTCTTTTTAACAATAGCTTGATATTATTATCTAACTTCAGCCTGAGATGAAGATAAGATAAAAAAAGCAAAATCTATTGTAATAAATACAATTTTAGCTACACTAATACTATTAGCTGCTTATACTTTCCTAATTGATTTAGCTAACTTATAAAAAATAATTAAAAGTCATGAAAACAATAATCAAAAAAATATTTTTACTAACCATAGCTTTAATTTTAGTTTTATGAATAAACCATACTTTTGCAGAATGAATAAAAGTAGGTGTTCCCATTGATTTTTCTAGCGTAATTGATGGTTGTTGATGAACAAAATGAGATTATTATTGTAATGTTCCTAGATGAACTTCATGATTTCAAATTATAATGGCATGAATAATTAAGTATCTTATATTTATAGCAAGTATAGCATGAGTGCTGTTTATAGTAATTAATTGAGTTTTATACTCAATGGCATGAATGAGTGACTCCTTAAAAAGTGATTCAAAAAGTAGAATAATAAAAACTTTAATATGAATTATTCTTCTAATTATGAGTTGAATAATACTTAATTTAATAGCTCCTTGGGTATACTGATAAAAAATAAAACTTCCTCAAAAAATTAGAATATACAAAAATCAATTCTAGTTTTTTTTATCTATCATATTTAGCTTTTAGTTCTCATAAACTCAATTCATAAACCACTGGTCTTCAATGAGGACAAGTAGAAGAGTAGTCTAGACTAGCATCTTTTAATAGTTTGTTTATCTCAAAAAGATTCAATTTATGTCAAAATTTAATAGCACTCCTACAAGAAGCATAAGCAAATATTTTGTTTTTAACTTCATCAAGATGATTTGATTTAGAAAAATTTTGTTCTCAAATATCAGTTATTATTCAAGTAAATATAGAATACAATGATTCTTTTTTTACAAAATCCGGTATAGCATTTATCATAACAATTCAATCTCAAAGTATCTCAAAATCAAATCACATATCAAAAAATGTATTTGAATTATTTTGTAAAATATCTATCTCACCAGTTGTTAGCTTAAAAGTTTCTCACACTAATAATCATTGAATTGAAAAATATTTAGATCACTTTAAAAGTTTTTCATAAATAACTCTCTCTGCTAAAGCATGCTGATCAAGTATTTGGATTCAGTTTTGAGTTTGAACAATTATAAAACTATTGTGTATTTGTCATATAATTTTTCCTATAGGAGTATCATGCAAATCATTTGAAAACTCAAAATTTGATATTTGTAAAGATGAATCTTTATTTTCTATTACAGCATTATTATTTAAAATTTGACTAGAAAATTTTATAGAATCATTTATTTTAGTTTGTGAAGGATTAGAGTTTACATTTTTATATGGTGAGTAGCTTTTAAATTTAACACCTGAACCAGTATAATATTTTGGATTTTCTTGGTAATTAGACTGATTTCAATTTTCTATTCAAAAGCTTTGCTCAGAACTAATTAAAGATACATTATTTAGCTTATTTTCTATTGAGTGATAAAATCATCTAAATATTTGAGATTCTTGAGCAAATCTAACTTCCAATTTTCTAGGATGAACATTTACATCAACTTGAGTTGGATCTACTTCCAAATTTAAAACATACGCTGGATACTGAGAATGAGCTATAAATCTATTGTAAGCATCATTTATAGATTTTATTATAAGTGGTGATTTAACTATTCTACTGTTTACAAATAAAGTTTGTCTATTTTTATTGGAAAAAGAAATTTTTGGGTCAGATATATATCATGATATTTTTAATCATCACATAAGATCATCATTTATCTCAATTAAGTTATTAGAAAAATCTTCTCAATAAACATTGTATATTCTAGTTTTTAAATCTTGATTTTCTCTATAAATAAAAATTCTTTTTTGGTCACTTATAAATTCAAATCAAATTTTAGGATGACTAAGAGATATTTGCTCTAAAAATTCTTTTATTTTTGAATATTCTGTTCTTGCTTTTTTTAAATAATTTAGTCTAGCTGGTGTATTAAAAAATAATTCACAAACAGTTATTTTAGTTCAATTTTCAGCTCATATTTCTCATAAAGTTTTATCATTTCATCATTCAGATTCTAAAAAATATCAAAAGGGGGTATTTTTTGTTTTTGATATAATCTTAAATTTTGAAACCGATGATATACTAGACAAGGCTTCTCATCTAAAACCAAAAGTCATAACATTATAAAGATCTTCTAAATTTTTTATTTTGGATGTTGTATATTTTTCTAAAACAATTTTTAAATCATCTTTTTGTATCGCATCTCAGTTATCTGTAACAATTATTTCAGATATTCATCCATTTTTTATTTCTACTGTTATAAAACTAGAGTTAGCATCAATAGAGTTTTCAACTAATTCTTTTACAACAGAAATAGGTCTTTCAATCACTTCTCAAGCCGCTATTTGATTGGCAAGATTTTCATCTAGTTTTATTATTTTAGACATGAAATTTGGAGCTTAAAATTAAAAAACAATCTAGCTTTAAAATAGACTTATATTAACTTATTAATAGTAAAAATCAAATAATATTAAAATTTTTTGTTTTAAAATAAACTTTTTACCAATCCTTTTTTTCTCATTTTTTAAGCAAAGAATTATCAAAAAATGGGTCTTGAAAAAAATTGTTGAAACTATCAAATGGATCTATATTATCACTAGAAAAATTATTATAATATTTATTTAAATTAATTTGATTTTTTTCTAACTGCTTTTCTCTTTGTTCCAAGGATTTTTGTGCTTGCTCAGAAAGAATTTGTGTATCTATATTTTCTTTTTTAGTATTATTTTTTAAGTTTCAATGTGGACTGTTTGAATTTTTCTCTCAATCATTTTTTGTTTTTTTGCTATTTTGTGTTTGATTTTGATTCTTAGTTGATTGTGAATCATTTTTTAGATTTTTATGTTTTGATTTTTCACTCTTTTCTTTTTTAGATTTATTTTGTTTTATTTCATCAATTTTTGATAAAACAAACTCTAGGTTTTTTTGGGTTTTTTTATCTTTTTTTATAATTAATGCATTTTTATAACTATTAGCTGAGTTTTCTAGATCCTTAATGTTTTTGAAGTTTTTATAAAAAATATTTCAAGAATTATGAAAACTAATAAAAGTATTTTCTCTAAGGGCTAAAAAGAAAAAAATTATTATTAAAATTATCAATAAAATAATGTTTAGTGTTTTGATCAAAATATTTTTAAATTAAAAACTAAATATAAAATAAAAAACAAAAAGGAAGCAAAAGATAAAAATCTTGAAAAATCTTTTGTTTCATACTCCTGAGAGCTAATATTAGTTTCTTGATCAAAACTAATATTTTTATTTTCAAAATCACTTATTTCAAAATATTTTCCACCAAGTTCACTAGATAATAATTTTAAACTTTTATCATTAAGTCTAGTTTCCACATATTTTCAATTATATTTTTTATAAACCATATTTCAAAAAATATCAACTCATTTTGGTATTTTGGAAAATGTTTGTTTTCAAACTCAAATTATAAAAGAAGAAAAAAATTGGTCTTTTTTTAAATCTAAACTAAATTTTGAGTCAGTTCAATCAGAAAGTAAAATCATTACTTTTTTATTATCAAGAGAGTTTGAAAACAACCTAATTATAGATGTTTTTACAGCTTTATCTAAACTTGATCATTGTCTAGGGATTTTTGTATAATTCAAATGTTTAAGTGTAGACAAAAAATAAGAATAGTTTCTTGTAAGAGGAACAAAGCTTACAGCTTCTCAAGCAAATATAACAAGTCAATATCTATTTTTAGGGTTTTTTAATATATAGTTTTTAATAAAATTTTTAGAATACTCAAGTCTAGACAAGGTTTTTCAGTTTTGATTATAATCTAAAGAATTCATTGATTGACTAACATCAAGAGCAAAAATTATATCTATTTGTGAATATGATTTTTTAACATTAGTTTCATATTTAATACCAAAAATGGAAAAACTTAAAATAAAAAACGACAAAAAAAGAAAAATATATTTTAAATAAAAAATCCTGTTTTGATTAAAAAGTAAAAAGTATTTTTTGCGTATTTTTTCTCTTTTTATAAAAAAGACAAAAAAGAAAAACATCAAAAAAATATTTACAAATATAAATAAAACAAAACTCCAAATATTTAGGTTATCAAATTGCATAATTTAATTATAAAAAACTATATTTTAGGCCTTAAATTTTCTAATTTCTAATAAAAATAGTGTAAAAATAAAAACCAAAATTAGATAAACAAATGGGTAATAAGTTTCTTTGAAGTTTTTATTTATTTCTACTTTGATATCATTTTTCTCTAATTGTTGTAGTTTATCAAAAATTTTTTCCATATTTTCATCATCTCAGGCTCTAAAAAAATAACCTTTAGTTTTTTTAGATATTAATTTTAGACTGTCTACTTTGAGTGGAGCAACAGCTACTTGTTGCTCGAAAAACCCATTGTTGAGTTTTATAAATCAACCTTTTTTACTTCATATTCAAACACTATAGATTTTTATACTTTCTTTTTTTAATAACTCTGCCACTAGCAAAGGGTCACTTCATTTATTTGCATCTCAATCCGTTAAAAGAATAATTATTTTTTGTCTATCTTTTATTTTTTCATCTTTAGTTTCAAATAAATTTTTAGCCAAAAGTAAAGCGTCTCAAATAGCTGTTCAATCCAAAAATCTAGAATCAAGACTATTAGTATCTAAGTTTTTTATAGACTCGGTTAAAATATCATAATCAAAACTAAGTGGTACTCAAACCAAAGGAGCTCAAGAAAAAATAACAAGTCAAACTCTATTTGTTTTTTGTTTAGATACAAACTCATAAAGCATTTGCTTAGATTTTTCTATTCTGCTTGGGCTTAAATCTAGGGCGTCCATCGATTTACTAACATCCAAAACCAAAACTATATCTACTCAATTTTTATTTATTTTTTCTTTTATATTCAATTTATAAGGATCTGAAAAGATAGTTATAAAAATAAATAATATAAATAACACCAAAATTAATTTTAGGTAAAATATGATGCCAGAAAAAAGTTTTTTTTCATTTTTGTATAATTTCATAAAAACAAAGTCTTTTCTTTGTATTTTTAAATAAAAATATAAAAATAAAGCTACCAAAAACAATGTATAAAAATAAAAATCTTGAAAAAAATGTATATCAAAAATTTGCATTATTTCATTTTATTGGTTAATTTTTTTACACTAGAAATTAATTCTAATCTTTTAATTTTTGTATCTTTTGTTTTATCATATTCTAGAAAATAAATTCTTTCATATAAATCTATAATTTGCTTATTTTCTAAGTGTTTTTTTATTTCTTTTAAGCTTTTTTTTGATAAACCAAATTTTATTTTGTCATCTAAAAATAACCTAAAAACTTTATTTAGTTCAGCATAAAAAATATCTTTTTTTTCGTCTAAAAAATTTATTTCTACATCTATTAAAAGTTTATTATAATTTATTTCTTGTTTTTTATATTCTAATTTGTTGTTAGTATTTTTTGGGTTTTTATTTCTAATAATTATAAATATGTAATAAAACAAATAAATAATTAAAGCAAATAAAACAAAAACATAAAATCATAATAAAAAAAAGTTTTTATCTTCGTAAATATCTTCCATGTACTCTCCATAAACTCAAACTACCTTTTTTGGATTATTGTTAGCATTTCAAATTCATAGATCTATGTCATCCAGGTTTTGATTTTCTTGCTCATCTAAATTTCAAGAGTTTGTAATATTTTTTGGAAAATTATTGTTAAGCATTATTCTTTCTCACTTAACCTCTATCTCTATAAGATTTGATTTTATACTTCCCGAATTGGTTGATGCTGGTCATAAAATATATTTTCATTTTTTGGGTGCTTGAAGTCAAAGTGAAAAATTTACTATAGAATTTTGTCTTCAATTAATATTTGAAATTCTTTGAGATTGTTTTTGTGAAACTATAACAAATTCATCCAAATTTTTTATATCAATTTCAAATCTCTTATTTTCATCACTTTTTAATTCTATGTTCAAATCTATGTTTTCATCTATATCATATATTTTCTTATTTGATTTTAAGAGTATACTAGAATCAGCTAAACAAGAAGAAATTAATAAAAAAAACAGCCCAAATGTAATAAGTAATTTTCTCATTTTATTTTTTATATTCATTAATAAATCTATAAAGTTCTAAAAAAACATTTTGTCTAGAGTCTATTTTCAGATAAGATATTTTTTGTTTTTTTAGCTGTTTATTCAAATTTTCTAGGTTTTGTTTCCTTGATTTGATATAGTCTATTTTTTTATTTTGATTATTAAAAATACCAAAAATATTTTTAGTTCACAATATATCTAAATCAAAATCATCACTACTTAGATTATTTTCAAAATAATCAAAAATATTTATAAAAATAACTTCATTTTTTATAGATAAATATTTGAGTTTTGCAAAATCTATTTCTAAATTATCACATATATAAAAAATTAGTTTATTTTTTAGTTTATTGTCTATAAAAAAAGAATTAATATTTATTTTATCTTTATTCAAAGTATCTAAATAACTCAAAACAGATAAAACTATAGACTCTTGTTTTTTGAAGTTCAAAAAAACATTATTTATAAAAGCTCATACACCACAACCCTGTGCAATACAAGAATATGCCAATAAACAAAAAATTTCTTGCAAAGTTTGTTTTTTAGTTTTTAGCTCGCTTCCAAAATTTAAACTCTCAGTATTTTCTATAATAAAAAGTATATCTAGGTCTTGGTGTTTCTCATAATTTTTTACAAAAACTTTATTTTGCTTAGCTGTTTTTTTCCAATCTATATTTTTTATACTATCTCAAAACTCATATTCTCTCAAACTATCAAACTCTACTCAAGCTCATTTTAAAAAACTATTAAATATTCACAAAAAATCACCCGATATTTTTTTCTTAGTTCATATCTCAAGATGTTTATAATTTTTTTTCATAAAAATAAAGTATTTTCTTTAATGTATCTTTTATAACTCTTAATCAAATATATTTAAAAATTTTTTATAAATAATCTCTCATATTAGTTGAATAGTTAGTATTTACAAAAAATTTTTAAATATATTTGATTGAAGGGTTTGTGTTTATAATAAGATAAATTATTTAATTTTAACAAAATCAAGTATCTCCAAAATAATATCTTTTTCACTTATATTCTCAGCCATAGCTTCATAGTTTAAAACTAGTCTATGAGCCAAAACAGAAACAGCAATTTCTTTTATATCTTCTGGAATTACGAAATCTCTATCATTTAAAAAAGCTAAAACTTTAGAGGCTTTTAAGAGAGAAATACTTCCTCTTGGAGAAATTCAATAAGATAAATATTTGTGTTTTTTTCTAGTTTGTTCTACTATGTCAGTAATATAAAATAAAATATTTTCAGAAACATGAATCAAATCAATTTGTTTTCTTATTTCTAAAACATCTTTTTTGGAAAGTACTTTTTTTATTTTAGAGCTTTCTATATTTTTTATATTTTCTAAAATCTTTATTTCTTCTTGTTTACTAGGATAATCAACATAACTTTTCATCATAAATCTATCAAGCTCAGCTTCTGGTAGTTTATAGGTTCATGATTGTTCTATAGGATTTTGAGTAGCCAGTACTATAAAAGGATCAGCTAAACTAAAACTTTGTTCTCAAATAGTTATTTGTTTTTCAGCCATAGCTTCAAGTAAAGCTGATTGAACCTTACTTGGGGCTCTATTTATCTCATCTGCTAATAAAAAATTTGTAAAAATAGGTCATTTTTTGGTTTCAAATTCTCAATTATTAGCATTATAAATTTCTGTTCAAACCAAATCACTTGGCAATAAATCAGGAGTAAACTGTACTCTAGAAAAATCTAATCCAAGCGTTTTACTCAAACTGTCTATAGTCAAAGTTTTTGCTACTCAAGGAACTCACTCCAATAATATATGCCCCCCTGAAAAAAGAACTATAATCAAATCTCTCACCAACTTTTCTTGCCCTATAATTTTTTTATGAACTTCAGATATTGTGTTATTTATTTTGCTTATAGTTGACATATTTTATAAATTAAAAATTAACTATATTTAATTATAGCTAATGATAAAATTTTTCAAGAAAATAAATGTTGACTTTGATTACTTTTTTGTAAAAATATTTTTAAAAAAATAAAATCACTATAAACATAGTGATAGCCTGTTATAAAAAACACCTTTTTCTCTTTCTCAAAGAGAAGCAGTAATTTTTTGAATTAAATCAGGATGGTTTTTATATATGTTAAAAAGTTTATAACCCGCATCTCAAAATCCAGGTACTATAAAACCTCTTTTATCAAGTTTTTCATCAACATTTCAGGTTGTAATATAAATATTAGGATATTTTGATTGAAGATTTTTTATTCATTCAGGGGCAGCAAGTAAGCAAGCAACTTGAAACCTATTTTTTTCAACAACCCCGTCAAGACTTTCTATAATTGTCTCAATAGATCAAGCAGTAGCTAACATAATATCAAGTATATAAACAAATCATTCTTCATTTTTCATTCTATCTAATACACTTTCTAGATAAGGAAGATATGTTAGTTTTGTTTGATTTGGATTATCTTCATCACGAGCAAGTCAAAAATGAACAAAGTTTTCTTTATCTAAAACAGTATCCATATCAATAAGCGCATCAAAGAATCATATACCAGCTCTCCAGGGAAAAATTAATGTATCTTGTTTTTTCAAATCAAGAGATTCCAAAATTTTAGTTAATGTGTGTTTTGATGAGTTATACCAATCAATTCCATCTACTGTTATATGATCAGTAGCCCTTTTTATAGGATCTAAACTAGTATCTAAATAATCCTTTCTTAAAAGCTCAGGAACTCAATCTTTCAATTGTGAAACTCTTTTGTGATTAATCCCATCAAATTTTTTATCAACCATATTTTTATCTAATTAATAAATATAAATTCATAGTATTATAGAAACAATATATATTTTGTCAATTTACAAATATAGACTAGTTCCTTTTTTTGAAATAAAGTATCAAAAAAATAAGTACAATAAAATAAACAATTTCAATATAAACTCCCCAAACTCAAAAATCATAACTTAATACACTAAAATTTTTTGTTCAAAAAAATTTTACAACCAGCATATCCCATTTCAAAAAAATCCAAGCAATATATCAAACCACATATCATAAAATTGGAGCAAGCAAATAAAACAATATAGACAAAAATCAAAAAAGCATAGCAACAGGAATAGTCCATGCTACTAAAACATTTGAAATTGGAGCTAAAATAGAAACCTGACCAAAATTAAAAATCATAATAGGTAAAGTAAAACTAAGGGCTGACATTGTTAAAACAAAAGCTTCTTTTATAGCTAAAAAATTTGGCATAAAATCAAAAACTTTTTCCCAAAAATTTCAAGTGTACAATATTCATAAAACCGCCAAAAAAGACAAAGTAAAACTTATATCATAATTTAGTATAAAAGGTGAGAAAAAAGACATTAAAAAAGCAGTTAAAATCAGCACAGTAAAGTTATTTGAGCCTCTTCCACCAGACATTATATAATAAGCAATAAGCCCCATTATAGAAGCTCTTATTACAGGAGCAGTATCTCAGACCAAAAGGGTAAATAACCCTACTACAACGGTAATCAAAATAATTCTTAAAAAAACAGGAAAAACCCTAAATAAAAAACTAAAAAAAACAATCAAAATAGTTATATTAAAACCAGAAACAGCTATAAAATGAGTAAGCCCAGAATTATTGAAATTATTTTTTAAGTCCAAAGATAAGTTTTCTCTCGCTCAAATTAATATTCAAGCCAAAAAAATAGCTTCATTTTTTGGATAAATATCATATATAATAAACAAAAATTTCTCTCTTAAATCATCTATTTTTTCCAAAATAAAATTTCTTTTTTTCTTTCAGGTTTTTTCTATAAAAGCAAGATAAGTTTTAAAATATATGTTTTTTGACAACAAAAAGTTTTTATACTCAAAATCATTAAAGTCTTGTATAAACTCTATCTTTGCTTTACTTGAAACTATATCTCAAAGCTTAATTTCATAATTTTTTGCCACACTTAAAATAGCTAAAATATCGCTTTTAGAAGATATTTTATTGTTATTAATACTAATTAGTTTAGCTATATATTGGTTATTATATTCTTTTATTTTATAAACTTCTATTAGTTCAAACTCTAAAAAATTATTAAATCCACTATCATAGTTTTTTATCAAATCAATATTTTTCTTAGTTTTATCTAAATAGTTTTGCGAAATAAATATTCAAAAAACAAAAAAACAAATAAATAAAACAAAATAAATAAAAAATTTAATTTTATTGTCAAAATAAAAAATTAAATTCAATAAAAAAATTCATAAAAAACAAAGAATCATCAAAGACAAGCTATAATTTCAAAGTAAATTATTACAAAAAACTCAAAACAAAAAAGATATAAGCAATATATTAAGCAATACATTTTTTGATATCTTTTGCATAAAAATATTATTAAAAAAATAAAACCTATTCAAAGGGAGGTTTTATTATTTATGATGATCTATTATAACAGCAGTATCTTTGGTAGAAATTTTGGATAAAATATAAAGTCTATAAAAACTAAATATCATAAGACCAATTCACAATATTTGACTCATATTCAAAAACACTAAACCATCAAATATATCATGTTTTCAAGAAAAATTTTCAAACACAATAATTATAAAAGAAAAAATAATTAATCAAATATATCATATAAACCCCTTAACTTTTATATACAAAGATAAAATATATAAAGTAGCAAATTCTATAAAAAATAATATGAAATAAATTATAGCCAAAGGAAAAACAGGAGTTGATGAAATAGGAGAAAAAGGATTATTATAAGTTATTTCTATTCAAATATTTGTATTAGTTCAATAAACTTGGCCTCAAAAAAGAGCTCAAATATATCATATACAAAGAGCTAGTAAAAAACTAAGAACTATAGGATCTATATATTTTATAAGTTTTTCTCTTCTAAATTTTATACTAATAAGAAAAACTAACATAAATCAAAAAATAGCACCAAACAAAGAAAAATCATAATCTGTAGTAATAAAAAACTGTGAGATACTTTCTATAAACTTCAAATCATGCCATTTTGAAATAACATAAAATAACCTAGAAAAGAAAAATATAGATATAAAATACCAAAGCGCATTACCAGTAAGTATAGTTAAATCAAAGCTATATCTATCTCTTAGTTTTCTAAGCATATAAAAAAACACAAAAAAAGATATAAGCAAAAATATACCAAAAATATAAATAGGATATCAAAAAATACTAATAAATGGATACAAACTAGCAATATTATTCAAATAAAAACACTCTATACAAATATTATAAGGCTTAGTTAAAAAAATCAAATTAATTTGATTTTAAAAATCATAGAGTATACTTCAAAAAACACTCACGAAAATAAATACTTAAAAAAATGCTAGACATATTCATAACATTTTTAGTTTCAATTCTACTATCCTATAGTTTTATAATAATATTTTCTAAAATATTTTACAAACTAAACATAGTAGATAACCCTAAAAAGTACAACAAAAAAAGAAAACCAATACCATACTCTATGTGAATAATATTTTTTATAATATTTTTTATAGTGAGTTACTTTTTTATAGAGCATAGTTATAAACTATATTTATTATGGTTTTTTGGTTTTGTTGTAACATTTATAAGCTTTATAGATGATAGGCTAAATGTAAGTGCAAAAATGAGGCTAATTGTTCAAATAATAATTTGAGCCACAATTTGAATAACATCAATAAAAATATGATATGTAAGTAATATTTTTGGTTGAATAATAAACCTAGACACATATTATTTTGAGATTTTCAATCACACAATATATATAATACCACTACTTTTTACAATAATTTGGTATGTATTTATTTTTAACTCTCTAAATTGGACAGATGGAATACAAGGAAATACCTCAGGTTTATGAATAATATCATTTTTTATTTTATTTTTATTGTGAGTAATACTATTTAATAAGGATAACTACGAAGGTTGAGTAGAAAACGCTAAGTTTATAATGCAGCTTGCAACAATAATAGTTTGAATACTTTTACCTTTTTTAGTATTTGATTTAAAAGAAAAAGTCCTCATGTGAGACACATGAACTATGTTTTTGTGATTTATGCTTGCATCTTTATCAATAATATCTTGATGAAAAATAGCAACAGTAATGGTAGTTTTTTGAATATATTGTGTTGATGCAATATATGTTATAACAAGAAGACTAATAAAAAGAAAAAATCCTCTATCATGAGATTTCACACACCTACATCATAGGTTATTAAACATATGACTTAGTGCAAAACAAGTTTTAACTATAATATTTTCACTTTCTTTGATTTTTTGAATAACGGCTCTATTTCTTGATAAAATATGAAAAATAATTGTATTTGTAATTATAGTTTTTGTGGTTATATTTATAAATGAAATAGTTAGGATAATAAAAAGAAACCTATGAGACAAAACAGAGAGAAAATAATAAAAAAAGCATTTAGTATTGCTGAGTTGATAATTGTAAGCTCAATTTTGATTTTAACCTCACTTTCAGGAGTATTTTATTTTAACAGCTACATAGAAGAACTAAGTTTTAAAAAATCAATAAATAAGATAAAAACTAAGTTTAATTCTTTGGACAATAAAATAAATAAAAAAGAAATATTTGACTATGAAATAGTTTTTAAAAAAAATGAGCCCTACTATATTTCTTGAGAAAATATATTTAATCTAGAGACAAAAATCAAAATAAAAGAAATAAAAAATGATGAAATTAGCCTAAAGTTTGATTCTACAAAAAATTGAATTTGAAAAATAAGATTATATGAAAACGACAAACTAAAACAAACTAAAATAATCTCACAAACTTGAATATTTACTTGAAGCTTAAAGCAAAACAATAGTTATAAAATAAAATCCTCTTTTTCTTGAGAAACACTAAATAGCATAAATCTTGATTATTTTGGAGATAAAAAACCTATAAAATTAATAAAAATAGAAACAAAAACTGATAAGGATCTAGAAAAAATAAAAGCAATAAATATTTTATGAAAAAAAGAATTTTGAGAAAATAAACTAAACGACAAATTAACATTAACTTTTGAAAATGAAAGTTGAGTTACACAAAAATTAGAAATTAAAAAATAAACATGAAAATAGCATTTTTTTGAACTTGAGACTTCTCAGCAAATATATTAAAAACTTTAGTAGAAAATTTTGAGAAGCAAATAAGCATAAAACTAGTAGTTTCTCAAGCAGATAAACCAGTATGAAGAAAAAAACTATTAGAAAAAACTCCTGTAAAAAAACTAGCTCAAGAAAAACAACTAGAGATATTACAACCAGAAAAAATAAAAAATAATTGAGAATTTTTTGAAAAGCTAAAAAACTTAAACCTAGACTTTATAGTAGTCGTAGCTTATTGAAAAATAATTCCTTGTGAGATTTTAAAAATACCAAAAAGTTGATGTATAAATATTCATGGAAGTATTTTACCAAAATATAGGTGAGCAAGCCCTATACAACAATCAATAAAAACCTGAGATAAACAAACCTGAATAACTATAATGTATATGAGCAAGTGAATGGATGAGTGAGATATACTAAAAATAAAAAAAATAGAAATATGAGAAAAAGAAAAAACAAGAGATATATTCAAAAAATTTGAAAAAATTTGACCTAAATTGCTAGTAGAAACATTAAACTGAGTAATAAAATGAGAACTAAAATGAATAAAACAAGATGAAACTAAAGCCAGCTATTGTTCAAAAATATCAAAAAAAGACTGAGAAATATTTTTTAGCAAACAAACATGAAAAGAAATTTATGATAAGTTTAGAGCATATTATGATTGGCCTGGAATCTATAGTTTTTTTAATTGAAAAAAGATAAATTTTGAAAAAATAGAAAAAACAAACAAAAAAGCTATATGATTTAAGCAATGAGAAGTAATAAAAGATGAAAAACAAATATGAGTAGTATGTTTTGATAAGCAAATAATAATTATAAAAAAAGTAAAACTTGAATGAAAAAAGAGTATGGATATACTTTGTTTTATTAACTGAAATAAAGAATTTTTAAATTATAAATTTTAAAAATATGTTAAATATTGCACTAAACACATTTAGAGAGATAGTAAGAAATAAATTTTTGTACATGATAATCTTTTTTGGATTTGTTTTTATACTATTCTCAATAATACTTTGAAGCCTATCAATGTGAGATGACAACAAAATAATAGTAGATTTTTGAATGAGTATGATAGAAATTTTTTGAATAATTTGAGTGCTTTTTGTTGGTTCTCAACTTTTATTTAAAGAAATAGAATGAAAAACAATATTTTTAATATTATCAAAACCAATAAAAAGATATGAATTTATACTAGGAAAATTTATAGGGTTTAGTTCCACAATATTTCTTATAATATTATTTCAAGCTATTCTATATTTATCAGTGCTATTTTTTAAACAAATAGAAATCACAAAACTAATAATACACTCTATATTTTTTACTTTTTTAAAACTTGAGCTATTACTAGCACTGGTATTTTTCTTTTCAAGTTTTATGTCAAATATAATAACAATACTTGTATCAATGCTTTTTTATATGGTAGGGCATTCTTTTTGATTAATTCTTGATTTAGCATATAGAACCAAGAACGAAATAGCTATACTTTTTTCTAAATCACTTCAGCTAATATTTCCTCCCTATGAGGCACTAAACATAAAAAACCATATATGAGGTTTGGCAGAGTTTTCAAATAAATTCTTTTTATACAACAGCGCTTATTCTATACTATACTTAACTATAATACTATATTTTACTATAATTATTTTTAATAAAAAGAAATTTGAAACTTGATCATAAGAAAGAAAATTTGATTTTGCAAAAAGTAACTGGTCTAAGCAAAGAGCAGTTATTTTTAAAATGAGAAAATTTAAAACTAACTAGCAAACAAAAACAAGAGTATCAAAATTTTATATCAAGGCTAAAAAAATGAGAACCAATTGAATACATAATAGAAAAAGCTAATTTTTACGGAATAGATTTTTTTGTTGATTCAAGGGTTTTAATTCCTAGAGATGATACAGAAATAATGGTAAAAAATGCACTAAAGCAAGATTTTGATATACTTATTGATATATGAACGGGAAGTAGTTGTATAGCAATATCAATTTTAAAAAATAAAAAACAAATAGAAAAGTGTTTTGTGGTAGATATAAGTAAAAAGGCTCTAGAAGTAAGTAAAATCAATATAAAAAAACATAAACTGGAAGAAAAAATAGAAAGTATAAATGATAGTTTATTAGATAATTTTGAACCAAAAAGCAAGCAATACAACAAAAATTTAAATTTAAAAAATGTTGTCATAACAGCAAATCTACCGTATATAAAAAATTGAGATTTTGAAAACATAGATAAGAAAACTCTTCAATTTGAGCCAGAAACAGCTCTTTATTGATGAGAAAATACAGGTTTTGAATTATATGAAAAAATTATAGTTCAAGCATTAGAGTTTAAAAAAATTTACAATATAAAAAAGCTAACTTTGTTTATAGAGATAGGGTTTGATCAAAGGCAAGTATGTAAAAATTTTTTGAAAGCCATTAATATTAAATTTAATGTTTTTAAGGATATTTTAGATATTGATAGATGTTTTAAGCTGGATTTATAGCTAAAAAATCTATATCAATTTGGTAAAAATAGTACAATATTTCAAAACTATCCTTTTTCATATTCCTTTATTTAGTTAAATAATTACAAAAAACAAAGAAATT
>CAWUJK010000029.1:0-16787 GCA_963922865.1 uncultured bacterium
TCCAACTACTATCCTTTTTAGAAGACCAACCCGAAACAACATCTAAGCTAAACAACCTAAACAAACTAAACAACTTAAAAACTACCCAAGCAATAGACTATGAGAATAGATACCCTTATGTAGAGTGAAAGAAACTGTGAATACTAACAACAGATAGCAATGAACCAATCCAAGAAGTTCAATCAGGTTCACTAGATATAAGTAATGTATGAAATACAAAGACTTACAAATCATATTTAAAGACCAAAGAAGTAATTACTTGAAATTGAATAAAATTCAAAGACTTATGAAAAGTAGCGAAAGTATGATGAAGATGATATAGTGCTAGTTGAAATACAATAGTTTACAAAAACTTAGATGAAATAGTAAATGAAAAATCTAAAATACATTGAACTTTAGCCTCTGATATGACATGATGGTCAGCTAATAATAATAGTTGTCCTTCTTGTTTAGACTGATATACGAAAAGGTTTGCTCAAATGCCTTTACTTGAATGTGAAATTTTAGCTTCCAAGCATAAAGCTACTATGTTTTATGCAGATTATTTTCAACATCCAAGTAATGGTAGTGATTCATGGAGACGGAGAATAGATTGAAATTGGTGAGTAAGATCTCCTAGACACAGTACTCACTATGAAGTTAGTTCTAGCGGTAATTATTATTGTTCACTTTATAAATGGGGTTGAGTTGATACTCAAGCTGCTAATAATTATAGTATTACTCAAAATCTAGACTATGAAAACCCGTATTTTAAGGGAACTTTTGGTTGACATGAATATAGAGTTTATAGACAATCTTGAAATAGTTGATATTACTGTTCAGCATGGTTAAGAAAGTTTTGATTACAAATGTATACTATGTGAGTTCAAGCTATGATGCAAAATACTTCATGAAATAAATGATCACCTGGAGCTAATAGTATGTGTACTCACTGAAATTGTTGAACTACTTATTGATATTTGCAGTTTAAAACTTATTCAAATTTATATCCTAATAGTAGTGCTCACCACTGGCGAGATTGACATTGTTACGGATATACTATTTGGAATTAAAAAACTTTATAAAGTATTTGATTTTAATTTTTGTTAGTCATATTTTTTACCAATGAACGTTCAAATGAACGTTCATTGGTTTTTAAAATTGTATTATAAAGAAATAGAAACAAGTGATTATTTCTATTTTTTTATTTTTATTTGATTTTTTTATTTCCAACTCCATTCAGTTATTAGCCCCTCTCATATTTCTGGTGAAAAATCATTTTCTGCTTTATAATCTTTTGTTTTATATTGAATTACAACCAAAGTTACATCATCAAGTTGTAATGGTTTATATCACATAAACTTTGATAAATTTATTGTTATATTGTTGTAAATAGATCTAGCAGTTTTATATTTTTTACCCTTCATATTTGGAGAATCTTCTATAGCTTCTACTAATCTATCTTCTCAAAAAATTCTTTCAGTTCAATCTCTTTTAGGTTTATTTATAGCTTCAGTTATTCAATCACTATATAGAACAACCACATCTCAAGGCTCAAAAGCTATTTCTTTTTCCTTTAAAAGTTTTGAGATATCTTTTATCATTCAAAGAGCTAATCATCAAGACTTTATTTTATAACATTTATTTTTTGATTGTTTGTATATCATTAAATACTCATGTCCTGCTCATGTCATAAACAATCTTTTTTCTTTCTCGTTCCATCTTAAAAGTAATACACTCATAAGTAAATTTGCTTTTACCCTTGGTTTTAAAACTCAGTTTGCTGCTGTCATGATTTGATTTCATTTTATATATACTTTGGAAAATCATGCTACTAAAGCGTTTATCATCATCATTATAAATCAAGCTCATACCCCATGTCCAGTTGCATCTCACACATACATATAGTAATTATCATCATTTTTTATTATATCATATGAATCTCAACCTATTTCTCAAGCAGGTTTAGAGTTTGCTACTACATTTAAAGATGGGACATCTTCTAATTTTTTATCAAAAGTTTTTCATTGTATTTCTTTTGCTAACTCTACTTCTCATTTTATAGCTTTACCTTGAACAAACTCATCTTTTATATTTCTAAGTCTTTTCAATATATCCACAACACTATCACTTATCATGTTAAGATCTTTATTGATTGATTTACTTACTTCTATTTTTTCTCATTTTAATTGTCCCGTGTAAAGTTTTTCTATTAGATTTTTAAGTTGTTTTATAGGCTTGTCATAAAATTTTCCTATAAAATGAACAATCAATATTGATTCAACTAGAATAAACAAAAGTAAATAAACATACTTTAGTAGACTTTCTGATTTTACAAAATCTGCTCAAAAAACATGTAATAAAACCATATTTAAAAGCATTATTCATAATACTGTAAAAAAAACTATCATTTTTTATAAAGTTAATATTTTGTAATATCAATAATTGTATCATAAAAATATAATTTTATCAAAAAATATTTAGCTTTTAGTTTAGTTTTTTTGTAAGTTTTTAACAAGACTTACTTCTCTTTATTGGAAAAAGGGTTTTTAGTGAATATAATTGTCTAGATAAAAATTTGTATAAATAGCTTATATCAGCTAAGATAATAGCTTATATATGTATAATAAATTTGAACATATACAATATAATTTATTGAGAACTAATTAAAAATAAAAAATGAATTTTGATAAAATTATAACTTCCATTGATATATGAAGTGATAAAATTAGAACAGTTATTTGAAGCTTCCTAAGAGAGGAAGAAAACAATTTTATAGTTTTAGGTGTATGAGAATCCAGTTCATCTTCCATAAGGAAGTGAAATATTCTTGATATGGAATCATTTAAGGATGATTTAGATAAATCTTTACTAGAGGCAGAAAAAATGTCTTGAGAACAAGTTAGTTCTGCTTATATATCTTTTAATTCTTCTTCTTTTGAAGTAATTACTAATAAATGAATTACTGCTACTCATTGAGATGAAGTAACAACAGAAGATGTAGATAGAGTTCTTGAAATGGCTAAAAATTGAGTTGATATGCCAAATAAAGAAATATTAAAAGTAATACCAGAACATTTTAGTGTTGATTTAGAATCATGAATTAAAAATCCTATCTGAATGTCGGCTAGAAAAATAGAAGTAAGTGCTCATATATTTACTATAAATAGTAGTGTTCTTAACAATATGAGAAAAGCTATAATGGATGTTTGAATTGAAATAATTGATATATATCCAAATATATTGGCAGCACCTGAATGAGTTTTGACAAAAAGACAAAAAGAATTATGAGTTGTTTTAGTTGATATATGAGCTGCAACTACTTGAGTATCTGTTTATGAAGAAGGTAGTTTAATTCATTCTTGTGTTATTCCCTTTGGTTGAGATAATGTTACAAATGATGTAGCTCTTTGAACTAGAATATCTATAGACATAGCTGAAAAACTTAAAAAAGACTACTCAACATTGAGTTCTAAAGAAATTAGTGTAAAAAGCAAGACTATAAGTTTATCAAATATTTGTGAGACAGAAGAATCTGAAGTTGATTTAGAGTATTTGAGTCAAATAGCTACTGCTAGGTATGAGGAAATACTTGAATTTGTTGATGAACAACTACAATCTATTTGAAAACAATGAATGCTTCCAGAGTGAGTTATAATGGTATGATGATGATCTAAGCAAAAATGACTTATAGAACTATCAAAAGACATACTGAAACTTCCAAGTTTTATATGAGTTCCTACTATAAATTATGAACTTGTTGATAAAACTATATCTGATCCTAGTTATGTTTCTATAGTTTGAAATATGGTTTTAGCTAATAAGTATTGAGAAAATCAACATAAATTTACTATAAATTTTGCTTGAATGCTTGATTCGTTAAAAAAACTTTTTAAAAAACTTATGCCTAAATAATTAAAGTTATTATTGATGAGAACTATATTTTTAAAATAGATAGTTGCTTATAAAAAAGGATTATAAATATTATATTAAAATTTAAAAAATAATTATGGTAAAAAGAGAAGATAGATTAAAAAATTTGTTGTCTGGTAATTCACCAGCAAATGAACCATTGGAAGAAGTAAGTCTTTCATGAAATATTTCTCCTGTAGCAAAAATAAAAGTTGTTTGAATAGGAGGAGGTTGAAATAATGCTGTTAATAGAATGATTGAAGCTGGGCTTGAAGGTGTAGAATTTATAGCTATGAATACTGATGCTCAAGCTTTATACAGTAGTTTATCTCCAGTTAAACTAAATATAGGTAAAGTTGTTACTGGTTGACTTGGTGCTTGATCTGACCCTGAGGTTGGTAAAAAAGCAGCAGAAGAATCAAGTGAAGATATAAAAGCTTCTCTTGAATGAGCAGATATGGTATTTATAACATGTGGTCTTGGTTGATGAACATGAACTTGAGCAGCTCCTGTTATTGCTGAGATAGCTAAAGAACTTTGAGCATTAACAGTTTGAGTTGTTACAAAACCATTTTCTTTTGAATGACAAAATAGGATGTGAAAATCTATTGATGGTTTTGATGCATTAAAAGAAAAAGTAGATACTTTGATAACTATACCAAACGATAAAATCTTATCAATAATTGATAAAAAAACTCCGCTTTTGGAAGCTTTCTCTATAGTAGATGAAGTTTTGAATCAATGAGTTCAAGGTATTTCTGATTTGATAACTCAACCAGGTTTGATAAATGTTGATTTCGCCGATGTTAGATCAGTTATGAGAAATGCAGGTTCAGCACTTATGGGAATAGGTTATTGAACTTGAGAAAATAGAGCTGTTGAAGCTGCTAGATCAGCTATAGATTCTCCTTTATTAGAACTATCAATAGCTGGTGCGAAATGACTACTTTTCAATGTAACTGGTTGAACAGACTTATCAATGTTTGAAGTTGATGAAGCTGCTAAAGTTATAACACAAAATATTGATAGTGATGCTAATATTATATTTGGTTCTACTATAAGAGAAGATTATGAATGAGAAATAAAAATTACAGTTGTGGCTACTTGATTTGATGAAGAGACAAATAAAAAAGCTATGGAAGAAAAATCTTTACCAAAATCTAACCCATTTGGAAGAAAAGTTGTTTCAGACTCAAGGGTTATTCCATCAGAATCTTCAAATCCTGAAAATGATTTAGATGTACCAAGTTTTTTGAGAAAAAAGAAAATATAGAAAAGTCCTTTTGGACTTTTTTATAAAAATTTGAAATAATTATGTTTTTAGTTAGTATTTTATTTGTAATATTTTTCTAAGATTTTTTTATGTATAAAACAGTTGAAGCTAGGTTTGAAAATAATAAAATTTTGTTTGATGAAAATTTTAATATTCCTAAAAAATCAAGAAAAGTCTTAGTTACTTTTTTGGATACTAGTGAACTTGAGTCTTGTATAGAACCATTAATTTGATCACAAGAGGTTTTGTTAACAAAAGACCACGATGATTTTATTTCATTATTGAAAAAAGCATAATGAAAATAATTGTCACGAATTTTTTTGAGAAACAATTTAATAAAATAGTTAAAGATCTATCTTTGGATGACTTAATATCTAAAATAAAACTGGAGTCTAAAAATTTTGTAAATCTATCTACACCATATTTTAAAATTAAACTAAATTCATCAAATAAAAAATATAGACTAATATTATCTTATGATAAAGGTAATGTTATTTTTTTATTTATAAATATTTTTGATAAAAACGATAAAAGATATGGAGAAAATATTAATTGGAAAATTCATAAAAATGAAATAATAACCTGGAGAAATAAAAATATAGTTTGCATAAAAAATTGAAAGTATAAAAATAAGTTTATTTAAGTATAAATGCATAAAAATTTGAAATAATTATGTTTTTTTATATAATTCGTTTCGTATGAATTTATAAATATCATTTTTAATTTAAAATCATTATGAAAATACAAAGAAATAATTTAGAAAAATCTATTGTTGAGTTAATTGTTGAAGCTGATGTGAAAGAAGTTGCTAAATATAGAAAAAAAGCTATTGCTTATATTTGAAAAAATACTGAAATTAAAGGTTTTAGAAAGTGAGTAGATATTCCTGAAACTGTTTTAGTAAAACAAGTTTGAGAAGATACAGTTAACCAAACTATCATAAATTTTGCTATTGATGATTTATATAAAAAAGCATTAATAGAATCTAGCTTAGTTCCTGTTGCTCAAGGAGAAATTCAAGAAATCATTTCTCAAGACCCTTTGAAAATAAAAATTCATGTTGAAATACTTCCAGAGGTTATTATTGATGAAAAATCAATAAAAAAAATTAGTCTAACTAAGAAAAAAGTTAGTGTTACCGCTAAAGAAGTTGATGCTGCTATATCTGATATAGAGAAAAGATTTTCTAGTTTTGAAGAAACTAAATCTAGTGCAAAAATTTGAGATAGAGTTACTATTGATACTGATGGTTATGATTTAGATGGTAAAATTTTGGAAACTACATCAATGAAAGCTTATCCTTTAGTTTTGTGATCTAATTTACTTGTGGAAGGTTTTGAGAAAAAAATTGTATGATCTAAAGCTTGAGATGAACTTGATTTAGATATTGTTTTTCCTAAAGATTACCATAATGCTAATTTTGCTTCTAAAAAAACAAAATTTAAAGTAAAAGTTTTAAAAGTTGAGTCTTCTAAAAAACCAGAATGGACTCCTGAGTTTATAGAATGACTTAGAGGGAAAAAACTTGATATGGAAGGTTTTAAAGAATTAATTAAATCTGAAATACTTGATACTAAAAAATCAAATCAAAACATAGAAGATGAAATTAAGTTAGTTGAAGAACTTTTGAAAATTTCTAAATTAGAGTTGTGAGAAAAAATTATTTCTGAACAAACAAACAGAATGTTTTCTGAGATAAAGGAAAATATGGCATGACAAAATATAAAAATGAAAGACTATCTTGAAAGTCTTAAACTAAGTGAAGATGATTACAAACAAAATCATGTTAGAAGTGATGCTATAAAAAGGCTACAATGAGAATTAATTTTAAATAAGTTGGTAGATATACAAAAACCAGTTGTTTGTGATGAAGATGTTTTAAAGGAAGTATGAAATATTAAGAAAAATTATCAAAATGAAGAAGTGCTAAAAAGACTTGATGAGATGTATAAACCAGCTACTCAAAATTTTGAATGACTTAAAAGAAAAATGATGATGAAAAAAGTGATTGATAGTTTTTATACTAAATAATCCAAAAAACAATTACAAAATATCTTGTAATTGTTTTTTTTGTCTGTTATTTATTCATGATAATTTTAATATATTTTTGAAATCATTTTTATTTATAAAAATTAAAATCCTTTGAGTTAATTTGTCTCTATATTTTATATCTAATTCTCATAAAATATCTACTATTTTTAGTTTTGCAAGAATTAATTTTATTTCTAAATCATCTTTTTCATACTTAATAATTTGTTTTATTATTTCATTTATTTTCAAATTTTCTACTCCAAACTCTACTTTTTTTGAAATTACTCCTATTAATTCTAAAAATAATTTTATTTCACTAAATTTTTTATTTTTATAGTTAAATTCGTTTAGTATTTTTATCATTCTTAGCTTAGATATTTTATCTTTCTTGTTAGATTCTATTTCATAGTTTATATGATATCATATATCAATAGGTTTTTCTTTGCTTGCTAGTTTTTTTACAGCTAATATCTTTCAAAATTTTTCACTCATCAAATGATAAATAAACTCCTTATTTTCTTTTTTTATTATTTTTATGACTATAGCAGAGTCTTTAAAAATTGACATTGCCCTAATAGTTTATGTAATTATAATAATAATTCTCTAAATAAAAAAATTGCAATAGAGAAAATATTAGTATAATGATATTGTTTAATAAATAATTTTCAAGTTTATGTCGGATATTAAAATGGATGCTTCTAAAGTTGATGCCATTATCCTAGAACTTCTAAAAAAACACTCTCAAGGAGTTTCTATTGATGAAGAAAACTTTCTTGATTTATTAAGGCATAGTTTATCTTTAAATACTTCAGAAAAAAAGAGAGTAGTTGATGCTGTACCTACCCTTAGTCAGTTTCAATTTGATGAGCTTACTAAGGTTTTTACAGAGGAAAGAGAAAAATTTAAACAGTTAGCAAAAGAGCATCCTGAAGATATAAAAAAACTTCTAACAAAACAGCAAACAGAATGGATACAATTAGGAGATTTATATGAATCGGAACTTGAAAATAAAGCAAAACAAGATGATGCTGAAGCCAAGCAAGAAGAAATAAAAAAAAGTTTAGGTTTATAGTTTTTAATTTAAGCCCTCTGCTTTGTTGTAGAGGGAATATTTTTTGTTAAGTAAAAAATGAATTATAAATTTTGCGTATTTATTGAGAATAAACTAAGAGTTGATATATATTTATGCTCTATTTTTGAGGACTTTTCTAGAAGTTATATTCAAAAAATTATAGATAATGGTCAACTAAAACTAAATTCTAAAATACTTAAAAAAAATACAAAAATATCTAATAAAGATGAAATTGAATTAAAAATAATTACTTACTGACTAGAAGAAGTAAAAGCAGAAAAAATGGATTTAGATATAGTTTTTGAAGATGATAATATATTAGTTATAAATAAAGACTCAAATATCAATGTTCATCCTGTACCTGGTAGTGAATGAAAAAAATCTACTTTAGTAAATGGAATTTTAGAATACTGTAAAGAAAATTTACCAGTTATAAACTGAGTAGAAAGACCATGAATAGTACATAGATTGGATAAAGACACAACAGGGATTATAATGATAGCAAAAAATGATAAAATGATGTCTTATTTATCAAATACTATAAAAAATAGGGAGGTTTGAAAATATTATTTAACTATCGTTTCTGGAATTTTTAAACAAGATAAATTTAAAATAGAGAGTTATATAGGTAGAGACCCTAATAATAGAAAGAAAATGACTACTAAAAACCCTAGTAACCCTAAGCTTGCTATTACTTACTGAAAAACTTTGAATTATATAAACAATAACTACAGTTTGCTTATGATTAAACTTGAAACTTGAAGAACACACCAAATAAGAGTCCATTTAGCAAGTATAGGTTATCCTATAATTTGAGATAAAATTTACTGAAATGCCAAAGTTAATAAAGAAGTTTATTCATCTTATTGATTAAAAAGACAGGCTCTACATGCTTATTTCTTAGAGATAGATTTATATAAAAAACCTATGAAATTTGTAGCCCCTATAAAAGATGACATGAAAAAAATTATAAAACAACAAATTGATAGCATTTTTTAGGTATTTGTTTTTGGGATGCTTAGATAACATTAACCATGTTGAAGAAAGGTAGCATTATAGCCATTATCAAAGTTCAGACTATTAATCATACTATTATAATAACTACGGGTTCTATAGCTGTTGAGAGATTTTTTGTTATATTATCTATTTCTTTGTTAAATTTTTTACCAATTTTTGCCAATAATTCTGGTAATTTTCAAGTTTGTTCTCAAATTTTTACTATACTTGATAGTTCTATTGGGAAATAAAAATTAGATTTTCAGTCTTTTATTTCATTTATTCACATTAGACTACTTAGATTTTCTCATTTATTTATTCAAGAAATAATTATTTTTAGTTTTTTCTCATAATAATAGTTTTCAAGTGATCTAGAGCTTATTTCTAAAGCTTTATTTATTATTACTCATCTTGATAGAAGCATTCAAAGAGAACCAGTGAATAAGGCTAGAGTTTTTTTCTTTATTAAATTACCAAAAAACGGAATATGCAAAATCATTCTATCCCAGTATATTTTGGTTTTTTTATGAGACTTGAAAATTTTTATAGATATTATAATTAATATGAACACTATTATAATAGTGTTTAAATTATTTTGTATAAATTCACTTGTTTTAATTACATTTGTCGTTATTTGCGGTAGGTTTACTTTCGCGTCTGCGTACATATCTTTTACCTTTGGTATAACATAAATCATAAACACAAATATCATTGAAATAGACAATGTTATTATAACCATAGGATATATTAGTGCTCAGAGTATTTTTCATTTTAGTTCTTTTGTTTTTTCTTCTTTTTGTTGTATAAGTTCTATCGACTCTGATATTTTTCAGGTTACTTCTCACATTTCTATTATAGAAATATCAAAAGTGTTAAAACTTCATTTATGATAAGAAAATATCTCTTTTAAATTTTTTCATATTTTTAGTTTACTTAAAATATCTTCTATTAGTATTTTTACTTTCTTATTTTTTGTCTGATGATCCATTATAGTGAAAGAATTTATTATTGGTATTCAGCTTGATATTAGATTAGAAAATTGCTCCAAGAAGTTTATTTTTTCTTTGAGGTTTAACTTTACTGTTTTTTTACTAAAAATGTTTTTTATTATGTTCATAATTTATCTTTTTATTATTTTATCATTTAATTTGAAATTTTTCAAAAAAAATGTAGAATATGATTGTTTTTTTTGATTAATTAGATAATAATTTATTTATGAAACTTTTTTGAGCTTGAGAAAAAACTCATAATACTTATGATGATACTGAAAATACTTTAGAAGTTCGTAAGTGAGATATTTGAAAAGAGGAACAATGACAAATTTCTCTTGATATAATTGAAAACTCTCTTGAGTTTATAATAGTATCTCCTATAGCTTGAGTAAATCTTGATAATATAGATATTTCTTTAAAGGATGATGTGATAACTATATCATGAACAAGAGACCAGCCAGAAGAAATCTATTGTGTTGATAATATTTTGAGAGTTGATGAAGTTTTTTGGGGAAAATTTAGTAGAAATATAATTTTACCTGATAATCTTAATTTGGACCAAATAAAGGCTATTTTAGAAAAAAATGTATTAATTATTAGAATTCCTAAGCTTAAATTTAAAGGTCAAAAAGTAGAAATAGAAAATATGGATGAAGCATAGTTTCACGTGAGAATTAATATTTATTAAATAAAAAAATGTTTTTTAGGAAAAAAAAAGACAAAGCTACAAGAAAAATAGATAAGCTTGCCACAGGTTTAATTATATGATGAGCAGTGGCCTGAATTATAGGTTTATCTAAAACAAAAAAATGAAAAGAAATAACAAATGTTTTAGAAAAGAAATCTATAAGTTTTTTTTCAAGAGCACATAGTATTTTTGGTAAAACTATTGTAGGAGTTTTAAATTTTTTTAGTAAAAAGTAATTATGAAGAAAATAATTTTTTTAGTATTTTTCGTTTTTTTAAGTATATCTCAAGCTTCATCTAACGATTATAAATCTATTAGTATATTTCAGGATGCTACAAATAAACATTTTGGTGACATTGATGAAAAAATAGAGGAATATTTATCAAATTTGAATGATTCTAAAAACCATTGTTTTTGAAAGGATAGAAAACAAAACTTTGTAGAGTGTGTTAATGATATTGAAAGAATTTTTGATGATTATTCTTCGCAATATAGAGATTCTTGCAGTAAAATATTATCAGACACTATAGCCTCTAGTGAAAAAAATTATATACCTTCTTCTCAAGCTGGTAAGTTTATAAACACAAAATGACTTAATTTATGTTTTCGTATGTATGATCTTAAAATTAGTATTTATAAATCTAGTGCTTATGATATATTAAAAGATAATAAACTTCAAATATTAAAAGATGAAAATAAACTTTTTACACAAGAGCAAAGAGATAAATATTCAACTGTACTTGATCTTGTTAGAATTAATATTGGTTATATAGAAAGATTATGGAAAAAATGGCCTAGTAAAACAAAAAAATAATATCTAAACTTAGATATTATTTTTTTGTTTTAAATTCTATATTGCTCAAGTAGTTAGATACATTTTTTACAAAAAAAGGTCTTATTTTTATTGTTGCATTACTAATTAATCTTTCGTTTATCAATATTTTTTCTGCTTTTTCTTTTTCTAGTCATGTTATCATTTGTTTCAATCTTTTTATATAGTTATCATCTTCTTTTTTGAAATCATATTCTATATTATATTCTATTTCCAAAGTGGCTTTTATTTTAAAAGGTTTTTCTAGTCTATATATAATTCATTTTTCAGGAAATATTGTTATTGATTTATTGTTTATATATATTAGTTTTTCTTTTTCTAGTAGTAGATTTTTTTCTATAGATTTTTTTAATTTTGATGTAACTGAGTTTATATTAAAAGCATAAGTTTCTACTTTTATATTTCATGATAATTTAAACTCTTCAATTTTTTGTCATGGTTTTATATCTGGAACATTAACTTTTATATTTGAATATTTATATATATCGTTTACTCACAATATTTTATATTTTATATTGTTTTCATTATTGCTATCATTTATTTTTTTTATGAGTTTTTTTGTTGCTTGTTTCTTCAGATCTTCTATAAAAAATTTTTTTGCATTTTCAAGTTCATTTTTTGATAATACTTTTTCAAAAATATCTCTTCATCAGCTTATTTTTTCAATATTTTTAGCGTAAATTTTAGATCTTTGCTTTTCTTCTAGTCAAGGTATTTGAAAAATTAGTCATAATTTTTCAGTATTTCATCTTTCTCATATAGGGTTTGAATAACTGTCTTTTGTTTTTGCTATTATTTCTGCTTTTTTTTGTCCAGGAATCAACTCTCAGGCTTTATTTTCTATTGCTTTTGGGATTGTTATATATGATCTAGTTTCATATAATACTCAATTTTTTCTTTCTAATCTAGTTTTTGGCAGAAGTTTTATTTCTTGTTTTAGTTTATTATAAAAAATTACTTTTCACCTAGATTTATGTCTATCTTTTTGGCTTATTCATTTGCTTAGTATTTTTTTTTCTAGATCTATGTATTGTTCAAATTTTTTTAATTCTATACTGTTGTTTTTTCTATTTGTACTACTATCAAAAATAAAGTTTTGGGCTTTTGTTTTTACCTGTATATTTGGTGTTATATAAACATATGTTTTATTTAATGCGAAAAGAAATATATATGAAAATATAAAGATAGTTATTGATAATATTATAATAAAAATCATTATATAACTTTTTTGTTTGTAGTATTTTAAAAACTGTTTTCTTGGGTCGTATTGTTTTTTATTTTTAAATATTTCTGGTAAAATTTTTCATAAAATAGTTTTTATCTCATATAATAGGTATTCAAAAAAAGTGTAATTGTATTTTAGTAAATCTTTTTTTTGTAAAGGTTTTTTTGCTTCATCTATTATATTATAGTGTATTCATAATTGTTTTCATATTTTTTTTGATAATATATCATTTGTTTTTATTATTATTTTTTTATCAGTGGAGTCTTTTATGCTTTTTAGACTAATTTTGCTATAAAGTATATCATGAGCAAAAGGGAAGCTAAGAATTATATTATTTTTCTTTGTTTCATACTTTTTGATTTTACTTATTACATCAAATATATTATCTGTTTTTTTTATTGTTATCATTTTGTTTTTTACTATTATTTTTCTATTTTTAATTATATAAACAATAAAAAAAATACCAAAAAAATTTTGATATTTTTCACTAGAAACTATAATTTGATATTTAAATTATTTAGAAGTTTCCACGTCAGAATTTTTGTTTTCTTCGTTTTTTTCAGCTTTTTCATCATTATTTTGTTTTTCTGCAGTATTTTCTTGTGTTTTAGCTTCATTTGTTTCTTCTACAGGGCTAGCTTCATTGTTTGCATCAGCGTTATCCTGTTTTATAGGTGTAGCTTCCTCTATTGCAGGAGCTGGTTCATCTGCTGTATTATTATTTTCAGTTTGAGAATTTTGCTCAATTTTTGTTTTATCTTGGGTTTCCTTTTCAGTTTCTTGCCCTTTAGAACCACAAGATACAAGTAAGGTTAAAACAGATATTAGCATTAGAGCTATAACTTTTTTCATATAAATTGTTATTAATAATATAAAAACCGAAAGATATTCTCTTTCAAGTTAGCGTATTATATCTTAAAATACTTATAATCAAGTGAAAATATATTTACAAAAAACATTTTTATTTTTTAATATTAGTGTTTGTTATTTAGGGATTATTTTTTTATTTGTATTTAAGGTTGAAAAAAAATTATATTTCCTTAGAGTATAGTGTGATATTAATTTTTAATTTTTTTAGTATGTCTAGGAATAGAGTTAGTAATTTGTCAAAAACATTAAAGGATTATGCTGTACCTTTTGTATGACTTTTGCTGATTTTGGTTTTATTGTATAGCGTTTTTTCCTCTCCCAGCACAAAAAATGTTGATATAGATAGTAGTTTATCATCTAATAATTGATCTCCTCAGGTTGATTTATCTTCAAGTGATACTATTGCTTATGTAGTTTATGATAGTTGAAAAAAAGTTCAAATAGAAGGCTTGGTTTCACTTTGAAAATTGGAAAAGGTAGTTGTTGAGTTGTGAAGTGTTGTTATAGATTTTCCTCTTGTTGCTAAAATGAAACTATCTGAAAATTGAGAGTTTAAATATATGCAAGATGGTTCTTTTTATTTAGAATCTTGAGATCTTTGGGTTGAGTCTAGTAGAGATATAGATATTTCCATGAGATATGCTAATGCTTCTTTATCTTTATGATCTATTTCTAATCTTAATCAAAATGAGCTTGAGTCTAGTGTTTACTCTATTTTTTGAAAAGTATCTGTCTCTAATCTTGCTTCAATATCTACAGAATTGAAAAATGGTTATAAGCTTAGTTTGAAAAGTTCTCTATCTACATCAAATGAAATTGATTTTGACTCCCTTAAATCTCCTATTGATGATTATTTTAAGTTGTCTTCTTGGTTTAAAAATAACGGATGAGAAGCTATATTAAAAGAACAAAACGAAGAAGTATCAAGTTTATCTTGAAGTTTATTACCCAAAAAAGATAGTGCATCTTTGTTGAGTTTTGATGATGTTGTAGATGAGTCTTATGTTGATTCTAATCCAATCATTCTTAAATGAAGATATAGTCCTAGTGAGGTATGAGCGATAACTGTAAATGGTATACAAGCTAGTTTAGATAAAGATTTGGCTGTATTTTCCTTAAAATGAATAAACTTGCCTAACTCCACTAATGATTTAATTGTAAAAATTTTTGATTCTAATAAAAATATTATATCAAAAAGTATTTTAACTCTTTATTCTAAAAACCCATCTGTCCTAACTTCTTCTTCTGTATTTTCCTCTTCAAATCTTGAAAATTACCCTGTTAGACCTACTGACTTCTTAATATATGAACCTACAAAAACTTGAAAATTCACAACATCTAGTTCTAGAGTTACTATAAGATGAAAGGTTAGTAATAAAAATGTGGCTTCTGTTTCTGTTAATTGATACACTCTAAAGTCATATAATGGTTCTACTTGGAGGTATCATGCTTTTGTTGAGCAAGAAACTTTAAAAGATGGCGCAAATAATTATGAAATAAAATATATTAATAAAGCTTGAGAGATTATATATAAAGAATATTATTCTATATACAAAGAAGTTTCTAGTGCTACTAAAGATTCCAGTTGAACTGACTCAAGTAGCTCTTCCTGAGAAAAGTTAAAAGAGACAAAGATTATGAGTTGAGAAGTAAAACTTGATTAATAATTTTAATAGGAAATCGAATTATTAAAATGTTTGTATTTTAAGAAATCCCTTTTAGAATAGGGATTTTTTATTTAAAGTTAAAAAAGAAATTAAATCTCTTAAATTTAATATTGTATTAATATGAGCTAAACATAATTCTAGTTATTATTAATTAAACTAATTTTTTATGAAAAGATTATTAACTATATGTTTTTTATTATTATTACTACAAACAAATGTACAAATATGACAGATATACGGTTATGAGACAGTTAAATTGGAAAATGAGAAATCAAAAAGTGTAGAATTTTTGAATAAAGTAGAGCAAGTATTGGAAAGAGCGACAGAAAAGATATGAAGTAATATAAGAGATGAAGAACTAAAAGAGAAGTTAGAAGAAAAGAAAGAAGAGATAAAGGAGACATTAAAAGAAGCAAAGAAAGAGATAAGAGAAGAAGACAGTAAGAAAGAGATAAGAGAGATAGCGTTAGATACAAGAAAGAAAGTAGTATTAAAAGTAGTATCAAGTTTAAGTAAAGATAAATCTTTGGAAGAAGAAATATCACAAGATTTAATAAAAAGTTCAAGAGATAAGAAATTAGCTTTAGAAACATTACAAGAATCACTAGAGATAAAAGACCAATATACTTTTTTGTTGGAAACAGAGAAATCAAAAAGTAAGCTATTACGATTACTGAAGAGATTTGAGAGTAATGTAGAGTTAAACTATTTGTATAATAATAAAAAGAAGAAATATTATGAAGTAATAGTTCCAAAAGACTGAATATTTTCAAAAGAAATACTGTGAGAAATAAAGAGTTGAGAAATACCTGAATGATTTTTATGAATAAAAATTATAAGTCCAAAGTTATATAGTATAGATACACTAAGTCCAACTCAAGAAGACCTACCTAAACAATTAAGCAAAGAGAATTTAGACAAGACCTGGTGAGTAAAGAAATACCAACCAGAAAGCTACTTAAAAGACTTAAAAACAAAGAGTGAGAAATACGCAAAGACTAATAAAAGAAAAATCAAAGTAGCAGTAATAGACACTTGAATAGACTACAATCATCCTGAACTAAAATGAAGAACAAGTAAATGAAAAGATTTTGTAAACAAAGATGAAGACTGATACGATGACCATGGACACTGAACCCATGTATCGTGAACAATATGAGCAAGTTTAAATGGAAGCTGAATAATGTGATTAAACCCATATGTAGAACTAGTACCACTAAAGATATGTAATAAGAGATGATACTGTCCGA
>CAWUJK010000030.1:0-15959 GCA_963922865.1 uncultured bacterium
TGAAGATATTGGATTGAAATGGGGGTTACAAGATATACAAGAATAATGATAATGTATTTGTAGAGAAAGTAAGCGAAAATCATTACAAAATATATGGAAAGAAGGAGTGAAAGAGTTTAATTAAAGTGGAAGATAAGTATGGGAAGAGTAGGAGTGTTGAGGTGGAGGTTGAGAGAGATGAAGAAACATTAAGAAAAAATATATTCTATAATTCACTATCAGATTATATAAACAAATCATTTAGTTTTTTCAAAATGAGTTATAGAATATCCTTTTGAGATATTTTAGCTATTATAAGAAAATGAGTATGATTAAGCAGTGCAAGAGACTCTCAATTGTGTGAATTATGAACTAGTTGAAAATATTATACAAGACCATATAATGCAGTATGTGTAGAATGAGATGCGAGAAATACTTGGCAATGTAAAGATGATAACTATCAATCACTATGATTAAAATTATGAGATCCTAGCTTATGAGGAATGTATTATAAGTATCAATATATTCATTATTCTCAAGATGTTTCTAAAATAGTTGTGCATTATTTAAAACATTACATAAGTTGATTAACTAAGGATTTTAAAATTAAATAATTAAATTATGAAAGTAAAGTACTTATTAAATACAGAACATTTAAAAGCTGAAAGTATATATAATGTTTTTTCAGTTTATTTCTGAAAGAAAGGAGAGAAAAAGTATTATATTGCCAATTATGATACTAGTGGTAAGTATTATATTACCCCTTTTGATGGAAATGAATTTGAAATAGTAGATACAAGTATTTCTAAATTTTGGAATTATGGTTTAGATAATTATTGAGAAGAATGTTTATGAATTAAAGAAATTATTACAGAAGAATATTTTTGGGACAAATATTATAATGATGATTTACATATAAAAAAGATATTAGATTTATATTATAAGATTTGAAAAGAAGAATTATTTAATTTTGAATAGCCCTAATTTAAAAATAAAAGTACATACTAATTGATGGATTGTCATTTGAATCAAAGCAAGTTTATGAAAGAATTAGATTGAAGAATAAACTATTTGATTGATTTATTAACCCAATAAAATAATGAAATTTAAATTGTTAAAAGATAAAGTTTTTTATGAAGATTGAACATTAAGAGACATATGTGTAAATTTTTTTGATAAAATAGATTGGTATAAATTGATATTATTTTTAAACCAAGATAATATTTATTATCAACTAAATAATGAAAATTTGAACTTAGATAATTCAATATCCAAAATTTCATTGTATTTTAAGAATATGAATAATAATACTTTATTATTGAGCATATATCTTTGAAAAATTAGAGTAAATGGTTTTTTTATGATGTGAGAATGATGTATTTTAGATATATCACCAAAAGAAATAAAAAACTATGATGACTTAAATATATTATACAAGTTTTTAAAAAATCTTTCACTTTCTATAGACAAAAAGTTATATATAACACCTGAAAATTCAGGAGATATTATTTTAGATGAAATTTAAATTATTTATGTTTGAGAAGTTTGAAATACTTGAAAAAGAAAAAAAGTGGGAAAAAGCTATTAATGAAATAGAAAAAATTATTAAAAATAATCCAAATAATGAAGAGTGATATATTAGAGTTATTTATTTTTTACATAATTATATTTTAGAAGAATTTGATCATACATCTTTAAATAATATTTTTGAGAAAAAATTATTAAAGTATTTTAATGAATGAAAAGAAAAATTTTTTGAAAATACTAGCTTCTTGTTTTTTATATGAAAGATATTATATATTGCTGAATGGTATTTTGGATTGGATGATGACTTAAAAACTATGGAAAATAAACTAGCATTTAAAATGCAAAAAAAAGCATTTTCTTTAGATTCAAAGAATAAACTATTTAAATGGGCTTTGGTTAATTCAAAATGAGATATTGTCCTTGCTAACAAATTAAAACTAGAAATTTTAGGTAATAAAAGCTATATTAAATGGCTGGAATCTTACTGATTTCCTTGAAACTATGTTATAGAGTCTCTAAATTTTAATTATTAGTTAGATAAATTAGAAAGATTAATAAATGAACAAGAGCTAAAATTATTATGACAAACCTCACAAGCAAATTATAAATACCTAGAAGAATCATAAGATAATTAAGATGAACGTTCACATGAACGTTCATTTTTTTACTAATATACCAATTTTTAATAAAAAAAATAACTATAAAAACAAAAAACTTTTCCTAAAAATTATTTTAAACCTATCTTCATAAAATCAAGGAAAATCTTAAAATATGAAAAAAATGACTATTGACCTTATCTTTACTTTTTATATACTTTAATTATTAATTTCTAATAATATTCAAATGAAACAATACCTAGATTTACTAAATCATGTAATGGAAAACTGAGTAGATAAAGAAGATAGAACTTGAGTATGAACAAGAAGCGTTTTTGGTCACCAAATGAGATTTGATTTATCAGAATGATTTCCTTTACTTACAACTAAAAAAGTTTTTTTAAGAGCTATAATCCACGAGCTAATATGGTTTTTAAACTGAGATACAAACATAAAATACCTAGTAGATAATAATGTAAAAATATGGAATGAATGGCCATTTCAAGCTTATCTAAAAAGCCATAATTTAGAAGAAAAATTTCCAAAATACTCTCCTGAGTGGCAAGAAAAAATGCAAGAATTTATAGAAAATATAAAAAATGATGAAAAATTTGCAAAAAAATGGTGAGAACTATGACCAGTATACTGAAAACAATGGAGAGATTTTTGATGAGTAGACCAAATAAAAGACACAATAGACCAAATAATAAATAATCCAGATAGCAGAAGGATGATAGTTTCAGCATGGAATCCTATGGAAATAGAAGAAATGGCAAAATCTTGATTACCACCTTGTCACTGTTTATTTCAATTTTATGTAGTTAATTGAAAATTATCTTGTCAACTTTATCAAAGATCTTGTGATATATTTTTATGAGTTCCTTTCAATATAGCTTCATATAGTTTACTTATTATGATGATTGCTCAAGTTTGTGATTTAGAAGCCGGAGAATTTGTTCATACTCTTTGAGATGCTCATATATACAAAAATCACTTTGAACAAGTTAAAGAACAATTAAAAAGAGAACCTTTAGAATTACCACAAATGAAAATAAACTCTGAAGTTAAAGATATACTTTCTTTCACTATAGATGATTTTGAACTTAAAAACTATAAAAGTCATCCTAGTATAAAAGCTCCTATTGCTGTTTAAATTTCATAACAAATAATTAGAGATATGATTTTTAGTAAGAATTTATAGATAAAAAAACTAAATGAACGTTCAAGTGAACGTTCATTTAGTTTTTAAAATTCTAAACAAATTTATGATGAATACATGGTAAGCTGATCATGAATTTTTAAATTTCCTACATTAAATCACTGTGTATGCTATCAGCAGCCAAACATCACTCTCAAGCAGACATAATAGTTTGTTTGAATTTATTTGAGTTAGTAGTTACATCTCATGCAGCATAAAGACCTTTTATAGAAGTCTCTTGTCTTTCATCTACTACTAAACATCACTCATTATCTTTATTAGGATTAAGCTCATCTACTACAACTGTGTTTGGATTACTTCCGATAGCCACAAAAATTCATTCAGCTTTTATTTTTTCCCCAGATTTTAATTTAACATGAGTCATTCATAATAAATCTCAAATAATTTCTTCTACTTCTTGGTTTAAAACAAGTTCTATGTTATCTTTATTTTTAACCTTATTTATCCAAGAATCTTCTGCCCTAAAAGTATCTCTTCTATGAATTAAATAAACCTTATTAACTATTTCAGATAAATATAAAGCTTCTGTTAGTGCTGTATTTCAGCCTCATACTATTACTATATCTCTACCTTTAAAAAACATTCAATCACAAGTGGCACAATAGCTTACTCACTTACCTAAAAATTCTCCCTCTCAAACAACTCATAGCTTTCTATAATTATTTCAAGTTGCTAGTATTACTTTTTTTGATTTGAATTTTTTTCAGGAACTAGTTAAAACAATAAAGCCATTTTTATCTTTATCTACTTTTTCTACCATATCTTGTAAAATTTCAGATCATGAATTTTCAGCATGAGCTTTAAAATTATCCATTATCTCTTTTCAAGGCGCGGATAAAATTCAAGGATAATTTTCTACTTTGTGGCTTGTCGCTAAGGCTCAACCAGGAGCTCATCATATTATTATATTTTTTAGCTTATATCTTGAAGCATACATTCATGCTGGATATCAAGCACTTCAAGCTCATATTATTATTACATCATACATAAATCTTAATTTTTTTTAATCAAAATAAACTAAACCCTTATTTTCTTTTTCTTACTTGGAGGTCTTCTATTTTGAGACTTTTTATTTTTTACAAATAGTGGGTTATCAAGCTGAGTATTTTCTTCTCATGTTATTATGGGAATAGGTTTAGGGCTTATTTCTGTAACTTTTTCAATATTTTCACTTTTATCAAGCGCAAAAATTATTTTTGTAACTTTATAATCTAGTTCAGATAACATCTCTTCAAATCTCATATATGCCTTTTCTTTGTATACTACAAGAGGTTGTCTTTGGGCATATCATTCAAATGCTACTTCCTCTCTTAATTTACTCATAGAATCAATATGTCTCATCCATAATTCATCAATTGATGATAAAACTATTTTTCTCTCTAATTCAAAAAACTCTTCCTCACTAATGGCTTTCTTTTTTATTTTTTCAAACTCTTCTATAGCAATATCACTAATATACTCTGCTGATAAATGAGCGGTTTCAATAGCTTTTACATCATCTATTTCTGTTGTTTCATTTATAGCTTTCACTTCTAAAAAGTGATTAACTTTTTCTATCAGTTTTTTCTTATCTAGATTTGGTTCTTTTGTGAACTCAGAAATAACAAGTTTACTTACTTGAGATATAATCATATTTTTTATATCTTCATCTATATTTTCATGAGTTAAAATCTTATTTCTTTTATGATAAATTACTTCTCTGTGTTTGTTTATAACATCATCGTATTCTAAAACATGTTTTCTTATATCAAAATTATGACCTTCAACTTGTTTTTGTACTGAAGTGATTTTGTTAGTTAGCATTTTTTGACCACTTGGTAATGGTTCATCATCAGGAAGACTAGCAAAGAATGGTGAATTGAAAAGTGAAAACATTTTATCTCAACCAAATATTCTCATTATATCATCACTCGGGGATACCAAAAATTGAGTAGTACCAGGATCTCACTGTCTTCATGCTCTTCATCTTAATTGGTTATCAATTCTTCTTGTTTCATGTTTTTCTGTACCTATTATAAATAAACCTCAAAGCTTAGCAATTGATTCTCAAAGCTTTATATCAGTTCATCTTCAAGCCATATTAGTAGCTATTGTAACAGCTCATTTTTGTCAGGCTTCTAGTATTATTTCCGCTTCTTTTTCGTTGTGTTTTGCGTTTAATACATTGTGTTTTACTCAGGCTTTACTAAGTAGGGAACTTAAATATTCGGATTTATCAACAGAGACAGTTCATACTAGTACTGGTCTTCATGTTTGGTTTATTTCTTTTATAAAATTTACAGTGTAATCAAATTTTCATTTTTCATTTTTGAAAAGTAAATCACTTCTATCTTCACGTACTACTTGTTTATTTGTAGGTATTACAAGAGTTTCAAGTCAGTATACTTTATAAAATTCTTCTTCTTCTGTTTTTGCAGTACCTGTCATTCATGAAAGTTTATGATACATCCTAAAATAATTTTGAAATGTTATTGAAGCAAGTGTTTTTGATTCTTGTTGGATTTCAACTCACTCTTTTGCTTCAATAGCTTGGTGTAGTCAGTCAGAATATCTTCTTCATCAAAGAACTCTTCATGTGTGTTCATCAACTATGTTTACTTCCTGATTAGAGACTATGTAATCTTTATCTTTTATGTAAACTCACTCAGCTTTTATAGCATTTTCTATATGATGTAGGTCATTGTAACTTTCAGAAACATATATGTTTTCAATTTTTAAAAATTTTTCAATCTTTTCTATTCATTTTTCTGTTAATGTCGCTGTTTTTTGTTTTTCATCTATTTTGTAATCGATATTTTTTTCAAGCATCTTTGCTATCTCAGCAAATTTTAAATATTTACTTGTGGGTTCGTTGTCAGGCATCGAGATTATAAGTGGAGTTCTTGCTTCATCTATCAGTATAGAATCAACCTCGTCTATTATCGCAAAAAATAAACTACTTTGAGTTTTATCTTCTTTTTTTACAACCATATTATCTCTTAGATAATCAAATCAGAGTTCGTTGTTTGTAGCATAAACTATATTTTTATTATAATTTTCTTTTTTTGTTTGTTTATCTTGATCATTTGTAACAAAACCAACACTTAATCATAAAATATTATATAATATTCACATCTCCTCAGAATCTCTTTTAGCTAAATAATCATTTACAGTAACTATATGGACAGGATTTCATGTCAATGCATTTAGATAAGCTGGTATTGTGGCAACTAATGTTTTTCACTCTCAGGTTTTCATTTCTGATATTGATCAGTCATGTATAGCTAAAGCTCATAGCATTTGAACATCATATGGTATCATATTCCACATAATCTCTTTAGAATCAGATAATTTGAATGTTTTACCGTTTATTAAACTACAAGCAACCCTTACTATAGCAAAGGCTTCATATTTTATTTCCTCTAAAATTTTTTTAACTTTTTCTTTATCTGTTTTATTTTCAAAATCTAGTCATTCAAATTTAGTTTTGAATTCCTGGGTTTTATTTTTAATATCATCTAAACTAAAATTTTTAAACTCTTGTTGCTTTTCATTTATTTTTTCTATTTGTTTAGTATAGAATTTTACTCTTTTTTCGCTTGGATCACCAAAAATTTTTGTTAATATTTCGTTTATCATTTATTGTTTTTATTAAGAAACTATATTTTTTTAATTATATAGGTTTTAATATTTTTTCAAAAGGATTTTTTGCTTTTTTTTGTATGGCGTGTATACTTAATTTCAAGTTTTACAATAAGTTTAATTTTTTAAATTAATGTTTAATGATTTCTTATTTATCTTGAAAAGTGATTGATATAGAGCAAAATAAAATAACTCTTCTTATGAATTCTTGAATTTGATATGATATTTTTATGAGTGAAGCTAGTATTTTGAATTTGACTTTAGATTGAGATAAATCTTTTTATATTTATCATCATATAACTGAAGCAAACCAAAGTCTTTTTGGTTTTTTAGAAAAAGTTGAAAAACATATTTTTGAAGAGCTTATAAAAATCTCTTGAGTATGATGAAAAGTCGCTATTAATATATTATCTTTATGAGCACAAAATTTAATAGATGCTATTTGTAATTGAGATAATAATACAATTGAATCAGTTAAATGAGTTTGAAAAAAAATGGCTGAAAAAATATTATTGGAATTAAAAGATAAGGATATAGTAACAAGTAAATCTTTTAATAAAGTATTAAAAACATGAAATAATCAACTAAACAATCTTGAAAAAAATTTGCAAGATGATATATTTACCACACTTATAAATATGTGATATGATAAAAAGAGTATAGATTTAGCGGTTTCCAAAATTCCTAATAACTTAGATACTATGGAACAAATATTTCCTGCTTTGATTAAAGAAATTGGATAAAATAAAAAAATCCCTTGGGGGATTTTTTAGTATTGATTAGCAGAAGATATTTTACAAAATTTTCATTCATTTATTACTATAGCAACAACTGATGAATCTTCGTTATCAGCTTGACAAGGAGTATCTTTTTTCATAGAAGTTTTTAATGTATCTGTATTTATTCAAATCTCCATTCTATTATTATCATTTCATTTATCTGTTTTTGCTTTTCAATCTATGCTTCAGTTTGCTTCAAAAGCTGTTGATATTTCATAAGTAGAGTTTTCAATTCAGTTTTCATCATTTCAAACTATATACGTATATCATAGTGAAGGCTCATTACCATTTTCATAACCACTTTTATTTGCTGATTGCAATTTTTTTGGGTCTGTAGGGAATTTATCTATATAATCACTTAAAGCTTTTTTAAAATCTTCTGCTTTTGTGTGTGGATACTCTTGGTCGTCTTGGTATGCTTGCTCTACTGCTCATCTAAGTGCTTTAACATCATTAAGTCTAGTAGAATCTCTAGCTTTTTGTATTTGGCTAGTAAATATAGATGTTGCTCAAGTTGCTAGGATTCAAATTATTGTTATTACAACTAGTAATTCTATCAATGTAAAAGCTTTTTTTATTTTATTTTCCATTTTTTAGATTTTTTAATTATTTAAAATAACTACTTCATTATATAAAACTTTTGTAGCTTTGTCAAAATAATTGAATTCAAAAAAGCTTGCTTTATATTTATTAGGTATTATAATTAACTTTATTGTTTATCAAATGATTATTTTTATGTACTATTTTTTAATATTTTTTTTATTTTTCTTTTTGTTTTCATTTTTTTTAATATTAAAATTTTCTAAGAGAAAAAAACTAAACTCAAAAACAAAAATTTTTTTAGAGAAAATTTTTTCTAATATAAAAAACTCAGAATCAAGTAGACAAAAAATTATAGATTTTGATAAGCTGTACCACAAAATACTATTGGAACTTTGATATAAAGGTTCTTTTTGAGAAATACTTAAAGATTCTCCACAAATAATAAACAATATAGATTTGGTTTGGGAGTTACATAAGCTTAGAAATAGGCTAGTTCATGATTTTGATGATATTTGAAAATGATTTTTAGATAAAAAATCTTTAGAATATGAAAAAATTGTTTTAGATTTCTTAAATAAATTATAAAAAACTAAGATTTTTAAATCTTAGTTTTTTAATTATTAACTATTATTTTTCCATCATTTTCATTGAATGATATGCTATATATTCAGTCTTTATTTAAAATATTTATTCTTCAATCTTTCTCTACAAATAAATCTTTTATTTCACTGCTACTTGATTCTATTTGTCATAAATATTTTATAGATTTAGTTTTTTTATAAAATCTAGTATTTGGTTTAAATACCCAAATTCTATCATTTAATAGTATATAAACATAATTTAGATCTTTTCTTGCTATTATTTTAGTATCACTTTGATTTGTCTTTTTATAATTTTCTGGTAAATCATTTATTCTAATAGTCTCGATTCTATAAGGGGAACGGAAAAACTTTATTATTGATAAATCTTTATTTAGTATGTAAAATCATCAATCAATTGCTATATCTGATATTTTGTGTTTTTTTGCATCCTCTATTTTTAGGTAAGATTCTGCTTTTTTAAAACTATTTCAAGACCTAGAATGTTTAAAAATTTGATTATTTTCTCATCATATTAAATAAATATTATTTGCATAACTTTTTACTTTGTTTGCAGCTTCCCATGTATCTTGTTCTAACACATCTTTGAAAGAAAAACTTCAAGATTTTCTAAACTCCACTATTTTTCATGATTTAGTTAGCAGTATTATATTTCCCTTAAATTCTGTAGCACTAATATATTGATCATTTTTTAATTCTTTGAAGGTATTTATTTGAGGTGTATCAGTATTTATTATAGGTCAAATTACTACTTTTTTGGTTATTAAATATATTTTTTTATCTAATTTGAGTATTTTAACTAAATCTTTTTTGTGTTCTGGTTTTATCTTATATATTAAATGTTTATCTTCTTGTTCCCATCTTTCTACACGGTTAAATGTTTTCTTTATAATTCCTAACTGCTCTTCTAGTACTTTTAAATCATCAAGAAATATCTTTTTATTTTTTAGTTTATCTATTATTTCTTGAGATTTTTTTATATTTAGACTAAAAATATCTGGATTAGAATAACTATCTGATGCTATGCTTTTGTATTTTCTTGCTAAGCTTAATAGTTCTATATTTTGTTTTGTATTTTCGTTTGTGCTTATTGTTCATATTGTTTTTGATAATATCTGAAAAGATAGAATAGTTGCTACTAATATTCATGATATTAGTAGTAGATTTTTGACTAGTTTAGATTTTTGGTTTATTTTTTCTTTTATAATTACAAAGTATGCTATTATTAATTTTATAAAATTATTATCCATTAGTTTTAAAAATCATTTGTAGGTTTTTTCTAAAATGATTTTATCTTTTGTTTGTTTTTGTTCTTTATTCTTGTATTCTATGGCTAAAGAAACTATATTTTTGTTAACTTTTTCTCATGATAAAATTAGCTCTATATTTTTATTTATTTTGTTTACATTTCATAATATAGCTGAGTCAGTGAAATCACTATAAGACAAATACTCAAGTAATCTTGTACTTGAAACTATTAGTATGTCTTTATGTTCTAGTGTTGCTTCAAATATGTAGTTGAATTCTTTTTTTATATCATTTTTATCTGTTATCTCAATTGTTTCATTTGTTTCTTTTATCAAATACAAAGAAGAATTTCATATATTTGAAAATATAAAATTATCTTTATTTAATACTGACACTAATACATTTAAGTAGTTTTTATTATCTTTATTGTCTTGGTTGTAGGTTTTTATTATATTGTTTATTTTTTCTAGCGCTAGGCTGAAATCTTTGTAAGTGTTTGTTATACTTATTTTATCTATTATAAAATCTAGTATTTTATTTTCTATTATTTTTGTGTAGTCTTTTTTATTTGAATCAATTACCATAAAAAAGTCTAATTTATGGTCTAGACTTACATATTTTACAACTACTTTACTTGCGTTATTGTTTTCTAGTTTGACTATACTATAATCAATCATTTTCTCTGCTTATTTTAATATTTATATTCTAAAATTATAATAAAATATAATAAAACTCAAATTTAATTAATTTTTAGTTTAAATTATAAATTTCATCTTGCATTTGCTTTCAATTAATTTTTACTTTTGTGTTTTTGTCTTTTGATATTTTTATTTTAGTTTTTAATACTTCTATATTTACATAATTTTGCTTTTCTTGTTTTTCTATATCTTTTTTTATTTGTGAAAAATAATATCACGCAAAAAAGGATATAATTATGGCTAGGCTGGATAAAATTACTTTTATGTCTTTCATTTTATAGTTTTAATAATCTTATAACTTTCTCAATGAATGCTAATTGCTCTTTGGGATTTTCTTCTAAAAAATTGCTCAATAATTCTTTTATTTCTAAGCATATTTCATTATTTATTCATACATCTATGTTTTTTGTTCATATTTTAGACCTTATACTTAATCTTAGTAGCACAGCATTATTATTCTCATATATTATTGTATAGCTTGATATCCCAGCAAAGCTATAAAAATTTTTATCTATTTGTACTCATGTTTCCATGATAGATACTCATACTATATCATTACTATTATTTTCGATATAAAAAGCTAGTCATACTAGTATTATTATAACAAAGCTCATTCAGTATTGTTTTGATAAAAATCACCATATTATAAGTCATATTGCTATGGATAAAACTATAACATACCACATTTGGCTTCTATTTTTTTTGCTATCAAATTTCCAAGAGTATAATAAATTAGACATTTTAAAAGGGGATTATTTTAACTAAAATTATCAAGTATGAACTTCATTATAGTCCAAGATAAACTTGCCAGTATAAAACCTCATACTGCTGCAATTATAGTATCTCTTCATTTTGTTTTATCTTGAGATATAGAACCAAATAGTATTTTATAAGCACCAATTATTATAAATAATACTGATATTGTAGCAGCTAGTCACATCAAAATGTTAATTGCATTTACAATGAAGTTTGGGATATCTTCAAATCAAATTTCTCAATCTTTTATTTTTCTTCATTCTTTTTCTCAACCAAAGATTCAACCATCAACAGCAAAACTTATTTTTGTTATGGTTAGCATTATTAGTGTAGTTATTATGTTTTTTATTTTTATAGCTTTTTTAGATTTTTTTATATATAATTTCATATTTTTTTATTATTTAACTAAATCATAATCATTTATATCTGTTTTTATTTCTGTGAAATTATCTAATCTAGGATTGTAGTAATCTATTAGAAAATTTACTAACTCACTTTTACTTAATTCTTCTGCTTTTACTCATATATTTTCTAATCAAGTTTTTATAGAATTTGCTCTTGATATCAATTCTTTTTTGGTTTTGTTAAATTGTCTTATTCCTGTCTTTATCATTGCTATATCTACTCATGAGTTAAATATTGAATTCCAAAATTGTTTTACTGGTCCTAGCATGCTTATATCTCTTACAGATATATCATCCATATTATCATATGGTACTATTATGTAAAACTCTTTTTTCATTATTTGTGCTACTTCAATAAGCTTTTTTAGGTATCATATATACTCATATGTTTGGTTTTGTAGTAGTTTATTTTCTTGTTTTAGTGCTTTGTTTTGTAGTTTTTGTAAATAACCATCTATATCAAGTTTTTTGGATCTTATAAGTATTTGTATAGGGAATTTAAGTGTATTTAAAAATCTCTGAAAACTTATTATTATAGAGTCTTGTTCTTCATTTGATTTTAACAAAAAATTTATTGATGAACACTTCAAAACTAGTCTTGAACTGTTATCTTTCATTAAAACTATATTATCTCTTATTTCACTAAAAGCTAGATTTCTTTGTGTTGAATTATCAGCTATAGGTTTTTTCCCAGATTTTACAGAATTTTTTGCCATGTTTTTGTTTTGATTTATATTTTATTTAACTTATCTTTGAGTTTTTCTATTTGTTCTACCTTTCTTTTTGTATCTATCTCATTTTTCTTTTTTTCTAATTCTATGTTTACATATCAAATTTCCATTGGTTCAAAGCTGTCTACTCACTTATTCCATATTTTGGAATCACTGTTTAGATTTAATCTTATTAAATTTAGTATAAATGGTATAAATGTCATCTCACTGTGTTTAAATAAAACAACCATCAAAAATATTAAAAATATTAAAATTGCTGGTATTGCTGCTATTTCAGCTCATAATCACGGTGATATCGCATTGTATATCATGTAAGCAATAGCACCACCTATTATTAATATTATTAACTGTTTTAGGCTCAAACTTAAAAATATTGGATCTTCGTTTTCTATTTGTACGGGTATTTTATATTGCATAGAATTTTTTATAAATGGTATGAGTTTTATTTTATAATAAAATTTTTATTTTTCAAATACTTCTTCATAAATTTTATTTTCAAGTTTAGACATTATTTCATAATCAATATCTTTTTCGTGATCATATCATAGTATATGTAGTATTGAGTGTATTAAAATGGTATAAAACTCTTTTTCTTGTGAGCTTTTGTATTCTAGTGCTTGATTTTTTAATACTTCTTCACATATAACTATTTCTCAAGCTATTTCTTTTGTTTTTAGCTTACTAAAATCTGAGAAATAATGAAAACTTAACACATCAGTTACTTTATCTATAGCTCTATAGTCTTTGTTCAATTTTTTTATACTTTTTTTGTCTACAAAAACTATATTTATAGTTCATTTTTGTACTTGGTTTATTGTTTTATGAATATTTTTAAATATTTTGTCAATATTTTTGTGTTCTAATTTTATATCAGTCTGGGAAACTATTTCATACTTAAACATTGCTATTTTTTTAAGAAAAATATTTTTCTTATTATATAAAAACTTGTAAATAATTCAAAGTTGATTATAATTAAATTACATAAAGTCTATTTTATAGGTGGCATGCTTGGAATATTTTTCTCTTACAGTTAAATATAAACGAGGGTTGCTATATCATAAATTGATAAATCCTATGAGAATTAATTTTTTCAGACAGATTTGAAGAGTCCTCCAAATTCTTGGGAAATAAGAGATACAAAATCTCTAAACTGACCTTAAAATGGATTTTATAAAAACAATATTTTATAAAGAAGCTAAGCTTCGGCTTAGTTCTTTTTTTGAGCGCTAAAAAGTTTTATTTATAAGTAAAATTACCTTTTTCAAATCAAGCCATAATAAAAATTGCAAAAATAAAAAATAACTATAATATTGTTTCCAAACTGGTTTTAAAGCTATAATACTAAAAATATGTTTCAAATAAATTGATGAAAACAATTACAATGAGAAATAAAAATAGGTTGAAGCAAAAACGCTTGTTTACCAATAATGGCAGCGTCTCTTTTGTTAAAATGAAAAATTACATTGAGAAATGTACCTGAAATGCAAGATGTTTTTACATATCTTGATATTTTAGAGGAGATATGAGTTATATATGAATTTGAAAATAATATCTTAATTTTAGATAGTACTAATCTAAAAAATACAGATTTCAATTTAGAAAAAATAAAAAAAATAAGAGCTAGTGTTTTACTTTTAGCCCCTCTTCTTGAAAGATTTTGAGATGTTTCAATACCTAGTCCTTGATGATGTAAACTTTGAGCTAGATCTATTTTTAGTCATCTAAAATGACTAAAAAGTATTTGATATGATTATGAATATAGGGATGATTTAGTTCATCTTAGTTGAAAATCTAAGTCTTGAGATTTGATTATAGATGCTTGATTTGGTGTTACTCCTACAGAAAACCTGATAGTAGCTAATGTTTTAAGAAAATGAAAAACTACTATAAAACTTTCAGCAATAGAACCACATGTGCTAAATTTAGTAGATTTTTTAAGAAAAGCTTGAGCTGAAATTTTTATAAGGTATGACAATACTATAATAGTAAATTGAGTTAATGAACTTAAAAATAATTTTGAGTTTGAAATAATATCTGATTATATTCAGTCTTGAACCTACATTATTATTTGAGCTTTGGCATCAAAAAAATATATAGATATTAAAAATGCTAGAATAGAAGATTTATATTCGTTTTTGGAAAAATTAAATCAAGCTGGAGTAAGATTTGAAGATATTTGAAATGATACTCTTAGAGTTTATAGTTCACAAAATTTGAAAGCGACAAATATACAAACTAATATATTTCCAGGTTTTCCTACTGATTTGCAATCTCCTTTTGCTGTTTTACAAACAAAGTGTGAATGAACTAGTAGGATACATGAAATTTTATTTGAATGAAGATTAAATTGGTTGGTAGAGCTTGAAACTATGTGAGCATCAATTTCTATAATTAATCCTCATGAAGCTCTTATAAATTGAAAAACAGATTTTATTGCTTGAAAAAGGGTTACAAGCTGGGATTTAAGAGCTTGAGCCTCAATGATTATTGCTTGACTTATAACAAACGGTATAACACAAATAGAAAAAGTTGAGTATATACATAGATGATATGAAAATATAATAGAAAATCTTACTAGTTTGTGAGCTGATATAAAAGAAATTTAGTTTTATTTTATGACAATTTTAATTGTATAACAAATTTTATTTATGAAATTTATGTGAATATTTTTAACTCTTTTTGGGATTATTATGATAGCATATCCTGAGTTTTTGGCTTATCTTATTTGATGATTTTTTTTGTTTGTATGATTTAATATTATATTGTTCAATTTAAGTATTATCTCAATGAAAAAATGAACTAATTTTGATGAAAGATGAAGCTTTTTTAAATTTTGAAAGTATAAAATATATAAATAATAATACGGTGTTTATTTTATGAAGCTATAGAGTGTATAAAAATAACTTAATCTAGCTTTTCTAAAATAAAGAATAACCCACCTAACCTCCCTAAAATTAGGGAGTGACAGCTGCAAGAGTATTGATTTATTTGTAGCCCTTTACCTAATGTTATGGAAAGGATTCAGGTATGGGTTACCTTGAAGTTTTTATACTTAGTATTCAATAAACGTCTATTAGAAAATCAATAAAAGACTTGACAAAGAATTGAAAAAAAAGACTATATTATATATATATTAAATTTAGAATATATGAAAAAACAAGGCAACAAGGCAACAAGGCAACAAGGCAACAAGGCAACAAGGCAACAAGGCATTTAATGGACTAATTCGTTTAAAAAGAAGTAAAACGGATACTTTAAG
>CAWUJK010000031.1:0-15515 GCA_963922865.1 uncultured bacterium
TCTTGTATCTTATGTATATCTTATTGTTTTGATTTTTTACTTCTACTATTCTAGAATCATCTGAGCTTATACTAAAACCATTTGAAGAAGTAGATTCACTTGTTCAGACTTTTTTTCTAAGAGTTTTTTGTATTAGTTTGGGTTTTGATTTTACTTTTAGATATACTATTTTGTTTTTAGAATCACTTATCCTTACATTTACATAGTTAAATGTATATCATTTTGCATATATCCTTACCTTATTTAGTCAATCTAAACTCGCTTGGATGTTTGAATCTAAACTCTTTACTTGGTATCAACCGTTTCAGTCTGTTATGTTTACTATGTAATAGCTTCATTGGTTTATATATATGCTTGTTTTATCTAGTTTTAAGTTCCTAACTGATTTTTTTACTTCTATGTTTAGTTTGATGAAGTTGTATCATTTCTTTGATATATATAGACTAACCTTTCATGGTTTCCTGTAGTATATTGTATGACTTCAATCTGAGTTTTTTCTCACATCCACTATCCCTGATTTTACATAATTTACTTCATATCATTCTAGATATGGTCATTTTAAGTTTGATAATGTTCATCTTGTATTTTCATACTTAGTAATAGATCTTTCCAATAACTTTGGTCTTGCTTTTACTTTTAGATAAGTGACTTTATTTTGTCTATCTGATACTTTTATATTTATATAATCCCAAGTAAATCAGTTTGCATATACTTTTATTTTATTTGCTCACTCTAGACTTGCTTGTATATTTTTATCTAAACTTTGTACTTTGTATCATCCGTTTCAGTCTCTTATATTTACTGTATAGCTTGAGTCTTGGTTTATATATATGCTTGTCCTATCTAATATCAAATCTCTAGCTTCTACTATGACTTTTACTTTTGCAAAAGTGTATCATCTCTTTTTTACATAATAAGTTGTTGTTCAAATATTTTTGTAGTTTAGATAGATTTTATTGTTTTGGTATCTTACTTCTACTATTCTTGGGTTATCTGATTCTATGCTATATCAGTCTGCGTTGACACTTTGGCTTGTCCAGACTTTTTTTGTTAGGGTTTTTTCTATTAGTTTTGGTTTAGCTTTTACTTTTAGGTAAGCTACTTTATTTTGTTTATCTGATACTTTTACATTTATATAATCCCATGTGTATCATTTTGCATATATTTTTATTTTATCTCACTCTAGTCTTGCTTGTATGTTTTTGTCTAGGCTTTCTACTTTGTATCATCAGTTTCAATCTATTATGTTTACTGTATAGCTTGAGTATTGGTTTATATATATGCTTGTTCTGTTTAGTCTTAGATTTCTTATTCAAGGTGTTACTTTTAGTGTCAATTTTACTAGTTTGTATCAGTCTTTTTCTATGTATATAGTATCGTTTCATGTGTTTCTTCCATATATATAAAATCCGTTTGAATATCTATGTATATTTGTTTTTCAGTAAGCAGAGTATATCCTATAATTATACGCATTGCTGAGTGAAAGCCATCTATATTTTCATTGTGTTAGTTCTCATATATCTGCTTTTTGGAGTCTTGGTATTACTTTTATGTATATGTACTGGTATTTTCATCTAGAGTCTCTTAGTCTTAATGTGTTCCAATTTCTTGAATAATTTTTTCCTTTTATTTTTATATAGTTTCAAGATATGTATGCTGAAACATTATTTGAATATGAATAAATACTATATCATCCATTTCATGATAATATTCTTATATTTAGCGTGCTTCACTGGTATATTTCTCTGCTTGTTATGTCTACTCTTAGGTCTTTGATTGCTGGTTTTACATTTATCCTTACTTTGTATATATAGTTTCATCTGGAGTCTCTTACATAAGCATACTTTGTTCAACTGCTGTATGATTTAAATTGAAAATAACTTGACCCTCTTGATACACTTATACCTCTACTAACAGAGTATCTATAGTTTCTTGAGTTTCTATCGTAGTTCATACAGCCCCATTTTCATACTTCTAGATTACAGTATCTGTATTTCGTTTTTGGAGCTCTATAACTACTGCTTGAGTTGGATTTTACTTTTACATATATTGTGTGGTATGTTCTTCATATGTATTTTAGTCTTAAAGTAGTTGATCCAATACTTCTTCAATATATTCTTATGCTGTTTGAATATACTTTTAGTCTTACTTTTCTTGAGTTGTAATAATAACTAAAATATCTTGCACCTCTTATGCTATATCTACAGTTTGAGTTTACTTTGGTATTACAGCTGTAGGTGTTTTGGATTCATATGCTTGTATCTTGTGGGTTTTGTTCATCTTCTTCATCTTCTCAGCTTGTTCACACAAAGTATCAGTCTTGGTCTTTATCTTGTTCGTATTCTTGTTTCTCTTCTTGTGTTAGTTCTATTTTACTTTCTAGTTCTCATTTGTCTATGTCTTCGTCTTGAGATATGTTATTTATTTCTAGGCTTCAAGAGTTTGTTTGTTCTTCTTTTTTTAATTGTTCTTGAAGTGCTTTTTCTAGCTCTTCTAGGTTTTCTTGTTTTAGTTCTATTTCTTCTACTTTATCTTCATCTTGAGATATGTTATTTATTTCTACTGAATCTTCCCCATCTGAAAAAAACACATGTTGTTTTGTTTCTCAGCTGCTTTTTATTGCTCAACTATATGTATTTAGTTCTCATATATTGTTTATGTTTAGTTCTTCTGTTTGTTCTTGGTTTGTTCAGATTTCTAGTTTTATTTCTTCTCACTGTTGGTCTTGCTTGTTTATTTCTAGTGCGCCTGTTGAGTAGGAGATTGCTTCTTGGTCTAGGCTATTTATTTCTAGGTTTTCTTCTTGATTGTTTGGTTTTAATAGTTCTTCTATGCTGAAACTTGTGTTTTCAACTGGTTTAAGTGCTCATGTTGTGGATGAGATTAGTCAGTTTTCTTCTTGGCTGCTATTTATTTTTACTGTGTCTTTTTGTTTTAGTATTTCTTCTAGATTTATTTCGTTGTGTTCTTCTAGATTTCAGGTTGAGTAGGAGATTAGGCTTTCTTGTTGCTCAGCATTGTTTGTTTTTATAGTATCTTCTTGTTTTAGTATATTTTCTATACTAAAGCTTGTATCTTCTAGGCTGTTTATTTGTACTCATGAGTTATTTTCTTGTGTTTCTTCTTCTTTTGGTGTGTTTTTTATTATTTCTTCTATATTATCTCAGGATATTTGTTTTTCTATTTCTGGGTCTGGTTTTTGTTGTTCTGAGATATTGTTTATTTCTAGTCATTCTGCTTGTTTTACTTTATCATAATTTTCTTCTATCTTTGCTTTATCTTTTGCTAGTGCTCATGATAGGGTTTGTTCTTCTACTAGGGGTTTTTGCTCTGCAGGCTTTTCTTGGTTTGGGATTTGGTTTTGCTCTATTTGTCTTTGGGTTTCGCTTTGTTGTTCATGCTCTTGTGTGTTAGTTTCTTCTGTTTTTCAAGCACTTTGAATATTTGTTGAGTTTGTTTCTCAGGCTTTTAATTGCTTGTCTAGGATTGATATATCTATTTTATCTGACCAGAAGTCTTTTGTTTCTTCTTGGATTTCTTCTTTTTTAGTTTCTTTTTCTTCTTGCTTTTTTTCTTGCTTTTCTTTATTTGTTTCTTCCTCAGTTTTCTCTTGTTCTTGTTTCTTTATTTCTTTTAATAGTTTCTCTAAATTGGCAAAACTTCAAATTAGTTTGCTTTTCTCACTTTGTGTCTTATCTCCATTCTCTTTTAATAATTTCTTGGCTTGTGTATTTGTTAGTTTTGGTTTGTAGGTCTTGAGTATTGATAATAATCATACTACATGAGGTGTTGCCATACTCGTTCAGGATAGTTCTTGGTATCTGTTTTCTGGAAAGGTGGAGTATATTCATACTCAGGGCGCACTTGTATCTACTTTATTTCAATAGTTTGAAAAACTTGCTCTTGTGTTATTCTTATCTAATGCTCATACGGTAATTGAGTCTTTACATCATCAGGGAATAAAGCTTTCTGTATCTACATTTGAATTTCATGAGGCTGATACTACTATCTTTCAAGCCTTTGTTAAGGTCTCTATTCATGAACATATCGCACTTATTTTTGTATCTCATCTTCATCATAAACTCATATTTACTAGGTCTATATCACTGTCTTTTATATACTCTAATGACTTAATCACTGCATAGCTCGGACAGTATCATCTCTTATTACATATCTTTAGTGGTACTAGTTCTACATATGGATTTACTCACATTATTCAGCTTCCATTTAAACTTGCTCATATTGTTCACGATACATGGGTCCCATGTCCGTGGTCATCGTATCAGTCTTCATCTTTGTTTACAAAGTCTTTTCACTTACTTGTTCTTCATTTTAGGTCTGGATGATTGTAGTCTATTCAGGTATCTATTACTGCTACTTTGATTTTTCTTTTATTAGTCTTTGCGTATTTCTCACTTTGGGTCTTTAGATCTTTTAAGTAGATTTCTGGTTGGTATTTCTTTACTCACCAGGTCTTGTCTAAATTCTCTTTTTTTAATTGTTTGTTTATTTCTTCTTGGGTTGGGGTTGTAGTTTTTTGATTTATTTTTTGATTTATTCTATATACTTCTGGTTGAACTATTTTTATACTTAGAAAATTTTCTGGCATATTTCAATTCTCCAGCTCTCATAGCATCTCTTTTGAAAATATTGAGTCTTTTGGTAATGTTATTTCATAATATTTCTCTTTCTTGTCTGAGTATAGATAATTAACTTGCGTCTCTTGTTCAAACATCTTAAATAGTTTTTCTACTTTGTTTCTTGCTTGTCTTGTCTTTATTATGAAGATATATTTAGCTCATTCTTCTAGTGATTCTTGAATTGTTTCTAGTGCTTCTGCTTTTTCTTGTTTTGTGCTTGCTACTGTCTCATCTATTCATTCTTTTAAGGAACTCTCTTTACTTATCGCATTTACCACTTTTAATACTACTTTCTTTCTTGTATCTAACGCTATTTGTTTTATTTCTTTTTTATTGTCTTGCTCTTTTATTTCTTCTTTCGCTTCTTCTAATGTATCTTTTATCTCGGATTTCTTTTCTTCTAATTTCTCTTTTATCTCTTCATCTCTTATATTGTTTCATATCTTTTCTGTCGCTCTTTCCAATACTTGCTCTACTTTATTCAAAAATTCTACACTTTTTGATTTCTCATTTTCCAATTTAACTGTCTCATAACCGTATATCTGTCATATTTGTACATTTGTTTGTAGTAATAATAATAAAAAACATATAGTTAATAATCTTTTCATAAAAAATTAGTTTAATTAATAATAACTAGAATTATATTTAACTCATATTAATACAATATTAAATTTAAGAGATTTAATTTCTTTTTTTAATTTAAATAAAAAATCCCTTTTAAAATAGGGATTTCTTAAAATAAAAAGTTATAATACAATATTTTCTTATTATTAATCAATTTTTGCTTCTCAACTCATAATCTTTGTTACTTTTAATATAGTTTTAAATACTTGTATTTTTTTATTTCAATATATAACCCTTATTTATTACCGTTCTAAAATCAAATTCGTCTCAGAGTTTTTTTCTTACACTTTTTATTGTAACATTTATATTATTATCTGATACCTTTAAAGTATCATGTTCTCACCATACCGAATTTATTATTTGAGTTCTTGTGAGTAAATCTCATCTATTAAAAAGCGCAAATTCTACTAATTGGCTTTCACGAGCTGTTAGTTTTATTATTTCTCCCTTTTTTGTCATTAATTTACTTGATGTATCATAACGCATACTTTTATATTTTATAATAGATGTTTTATCTACCTTGAAACTTCTTCTAAATAAAGATCTTATTCTTGCGATTAGTTCTTCTCACGAAAATGGTTTAGGTATATAATCGTCAGCTCATAAATCAAGACCATATATTTTACTGTCAATATCACAATATGCAGATGTGATTATTATAGGGGTATCTACTTTTTTTTCTTTTCTTAGGTATTTGATTATATCAAATCAACTTCAATCTTCCAATGATAAATCAAGAATATATAAATCAGCACTATTACTTCTATTTATCATAAATTCTTCAAAACTATTATATACTACTGTATGATATCAGTTTTTATTAAGCTTTTTTGCCACTTTGGAAGATAATATTTTTTCATCCTCAACTATAGTTATATACATTTTTATTTTTGTTAAAAGATTATTATATTTATATATTATTTTACGATTGTGTCAAGTTTGAAAGTTTAATTGTATTATTATACTAAAACAAATTATATATAGTTTATATTAATAAGATATTAAATTTTAGCTATAAAAATTTCTAAAAAAAGGTTACTAATTAGTAACCTTTTTTTTGTATAAATTATGGTGATTTATTTTTAGAACTTATAAATTTATTTTATTAATAATTTTATAAAATATGTTAAAAAATTTTTGAGAATGATTTATAGAAAATATAGATATAAAAACTTTGAAACAGTCTGATATAATTAAAATGTATGAAATAGAAAGAGACACTTGGAGTCATTTTATGGGAGAATATGTTAGATGTGATGTATGTGATATAAATTATTCTAAGCAAGATATATATTCAAAAATTGATCCACACTATGATAATAAAACTGTTTGAGAGTTGGAAAAACAATATTGAAGATCTAATATAAAGTGTAGTTGTTGTTTTTGAGATGTAAAGGATATGCGGTGAGAGGATTTTATTCCAACACTAGAGTCTAGAATTTTTTCAACTAAGAAATGATTTGTAAATTTTTATAAATCTAAAATTGATAAGCTACTTGGTTTTTCTTACTGATTTATAGACTCTCCTGAAAATACTTACCAAAAAGAATTTAGTTTCCATTTTAATGAAAAACTTTTAAGTATTTTTCAAGATAATTTTTGAGATGAAGATTTACTTACTTTATCATGAGTTTGTATAACTCAAAAATCTAAAAATATTTTGGCTGTTTATGAGCTTATTAAAAATTTTTACTGTTCAATTGAAGATGATTATGACGAATTAATTTGAATATGAGAAGCCATAGTATGAACACCAACATATAGAATATATAAAAGAATGTTACCTTATTCCTTTTGTTTTAAAAAATCTAGTGATTCCGAAGTTTTATATCAGTATTCTGCAGTATCAAAAGCTAAAAAATATAAAAATAATAATATTGGAGAATTCCTTAAAATTTCAAAGTTTCATAAATAATATTGATTAAAAATGGATTTAATTCTTTATTTTATTATACTATAATATGAATTAAGTATTTTTTTAGTTAGTATAGATATTATGCTATTATTTATCTTATATTTCATTGTTATAGTATTTTTGCTATATATATGAATACTTTGATATAAAAAATATTCAAAAGGTAGTGGAATATTTCTTTTTTTTGCTAGCATTTGTTGAGCTATTCGGTTTTTTTCTTATTTGTTAATATATGCGTTTTTAATAGATAAAGACATACTTTTATACATATTTAGGCTAATGTATGTAATGTCTTTATTTTGATTCTATTCTATGATTTTATTCATATATAACTTTTGAAAAAAAATTAAAAAAAGATTGAAAATTTTATATGTATTACTTTTCTTAACTATTTTTTCTGTATTTTTACTTACTCCTCTTGTTGTTAGTAATTTAAAGTATGTTATAAATGAAAATTATTTTTTTGAAGATTATGGACAAATTTATGATTATATAATCTTGCTATATTTATTTTTGATATTCATTTTTATATTTGTAAGTTATTTTAAACTTAATAAATTAACTTATATAAATAATGCTAGATTAAAAATAGTAGTATTTTGATTTTCATCATTTATGGTTTTGTCAATATTTTTTTATCTTTTTTTACCTTATTTTTGATTTTTTTTCTTAGAAAATTTGTGAATCCTTTTTCTAGTTCCTTTTATATTTTCGGTTTCTTACTCGATAAATACTTACAATTTTATAAATATAAAAATATCAATTTGAAAAATAATTTTATTTTTATTCTCATTAGTCTGTTCATTATTCTCTCTTTATTTATCTAAATATACCCTCACTAATTTTTGAGATAAATTTCAATCTTTTTGGAACATATCAGAAAATATTTGATTTTTTGATTTAATTCTTTTTATAATATTTTTCTTATTATACAATAAATTTTTTTGAAAGATTTTCTTTATAAATAGTAGTTTAAACTATTTTGAAAACAAACTTTTTTCTTTAAAGAAAAATATCCCATATATATCAAATTTAGATAAAATGAATAAATTTTTAGAAAGTAAGTTTAATTTACTTTTTAAAATACAGTATGTAAAAATAAGATTATTTGATTCTAAAAGTATTAAATCTGAGTTGTATAATTATTTTTCAAAAGATATTTCTTTAAGACTTTTCATAAATGATATAGTTTTTATTGAAGAAAATAAACATAAATTCAAACATAAGAAATTAAAAAAAGAACTTAATGAAAAAGTTCACCTTATTTTTCCTATGTTTAATAATAAAAAGAAATTAATATGAATTTTTGAGGTTTGAAAAAAACCATTCAAAGAACAATTTTATTCTCAAGAAATAGAAATTATTAAGAGCTTCTTAGATTTTATAGTAGGGCATTTAAAATATATTGAAATTTATTCTCATATAAATGATTTGAATATAAACCTAGATAAAAAAGTAGATGAACAAACGATAAAATTTAACAAACTTATAAACAAGCAAAAAGAATTTATATCTATGTCATCACATGAAATAAAAACCCCTGTAATGTCTGCATCTCTACAAATAGAAAGCTTTTTAGATGATATTAAATCTTGAAGTTATGATAAAAAATATCTTATAGATGAAGCTAAACTTTTAGAGGAACAGATATTAAAAATATCACAATTAGTAAAAAATATATTTTCTGTTCAAAAATATGATCTAAAAGATGTATGACTTTATATAGAAAAAATAAATATTGTGGATATATTTATAGTAGAATGTGAAATTTTACAAAGAATCCATCCTTGAATAAAATTTGATATTGATATTTCTAAATCTATATGATTTGTGAATCTTGATAAAGTTCAGTTTACTCAAGTAATATCCAATTTGCTTAACAATGCTATAAAGTTTGCCTGATATAAACAAGCTATTATAAAAATTAAGCTTACAAAGTCTTGAGATTATATAAAAATATTAATAGAAGATAATTGAAGTTGATTTGATAAATGAGAATTAAAAGATATTTTTGATAAATATTCTACATGAAAGGGAAAGTCAGTTTGAATATGAATGTGATTATATTTGTGCAAAAAAATAGTTGAACTCCATGGTGGAGTTATTGAAGCATGAAACTCAAAAAGTTTATGATGAGCTAAATTTAAAATATTAATCCCTAAAAAAATAAAGAAGTAAACATAATTTCTCACTATTTTATTAGATAAAAATAATATAAACTATAAGATGTAGTTTTATAGCTTAGTTTTTAATATGAATATATTAATAATAGAAGATGATGAAAATTTGGCTTTTAGAATAAAGTCAATATTTTCTAAAAAAGTAATACCAAATAGGATAAACATTATTGATAGCTTTTCTTCTTTTTTGAGGGAAATATATATGATAAATACTTACGATATAGTTTTGGTTGATATATTACTTTGAAACGAAAAAATAAATAATTGAATAGATGTTATAAGGGGTATTAGGGCAAAGAATAAACTAATTCCTATAGTTATAATAAGTTGATTAAATGATGTGTGATGGCTTAAAATATGATTTGATAGTTGAGCTAATGATTATATATGTAAACCTTTTAGATTAGTAGAACTTGAAGTTAGAATATTAAAATGGTTTAATTGTTTTCTTACTTCAAAATATGATATGGGGCAAAAATATTTACAATATTACTCACTTAGATATAATTTTTCTAATAATATATTTTCAGTAGACTGACAAGATTTAAAAATCCCAAAACTAAGTAAATACCTACTTTTGTTATTTATTTCAAAAAAAGAACATTTACTTACAAACCTATATTTAATTGAAAAGATATGGTGAGACTCAAACTTGGTTGAAAGAAATCTCAAAATAGTTATTTTTAGATTAAAAAAACATCTTGAACCGTATTGAGTTGATTTGTGGATTCAAAATGTTAGAGGAGAATGATATATTTTAAAAAAGCAGTAAAGACCTAAGCTTATCTACTTTGAGCATTTATTATTTTATAAACTAATTGATTTATTGGGTGTAAAGTAAGATATAATTTGTCTCTAAAAATACTATAATCTTCTTTTAGTAACCCTAAAATTATATGCATTTTGAAAAAACTATCGTATTGAATATAACTATCAAATGCCAAAGGATAAACTTTCAGGGATGTTTTAATTTCTTCTTTAATTTCATTTCTTTTTTCTAAAACTAACTCTTCAATAAGTTTAGAACTTACATAATCTTTATTGTCTGGGAAACTATCCTTTATATCGTTTTTTGCTCTAGAGTTTAAATATTCTAAATAATATCTATAATTACATAATTCTAGTGTTGATTGATCCAAAACTATTTTTTTTATTTGTTTTTTATTATTAGAATTAGTATGAATTAAGATACAATCTTTTTGTGCTATTTTTTTTAGCTTTTCTTTTTTTCTTTCAAGCTTTCTAGTTACTCTTTCTTTTATTAATCCAGTTTTATCAGTAGAATTAATGGTTTTTTTTACTTCTTCAAACACTGATATTTGAGAATTTATAAGTGAACATCTATATATTGTATTTTGATTTTGTCTATAAAGCTTCTTTGCTCTTTGTATATTTTCATTATTTTCTTTTATTAATCCTAAACCCATTATTTCACCTTTTATTTTATGAGAACTTATATCTTTTTCATAGAATTTATCCAGTTTAGTGACTTTTTTCTTATTTTTTCAATATTCTTGTTTTAAACAAATATTTTTTACTCTACATTTATACAATTCATATCATTTTTCTTTTACGCATTCCAAAGCTTTAGCTTCTACTATAAAAGGGCTAATATTTAACAATATTATTAAAAATAATATAATAGATGTTTTTATTTGATTATTCACCTTGTTTTAATAATTTTTTTATCTCAAATATTTTCTATGATTTTATATTTTTTTTCTTTATTTTCAAGTTTATTATCACAAGCCAGTCTAAATTTCGCGTATCAAGAATAATTTGTTAAAATTAGTTTTCATTCTTCTGTTTCATAACTATCTAGAGATCAGCTTATTATACCAGCATCGTTTTTTGTTCATTTTAGCTCGTAGTGTATAATAGAGTTATTTATCATTTCTAAATCTATTATAGAGTTTTGACTGAAATCTAGTTCATATATTTCTTTACTTTTAAGTGATTTTTCTAACGATTTATTTTCTATGATAATAGTTTTATTTCAAATATTTTTGATATTATTCTCACCTTTTATAAAACTATTTTTTATTACTTGTTCTAATTCTATATTATCAATATTTTTATTAATATTTTTTAATTTTTTAGTTATTTTAGTTGTTATACTTAAAAAACTTATTGAAATTATTAAACTTAAAAATATTGCCCAAATAAGTATAGAGGCTTTTTTCCCAATTTTTTGCACATTTAAACTATTTATGATATAATTTATCGTGAAGTTATTATAATAAATTAAATATAAAAAACAAAACCTTATGCCTATAAACCCTGATACAAAGAAAAAAATCGATGAAAAACTTAAAGAAAAAATATTTGATAGTGAACAAAAAACCGAAATTTTTTCTTCAAAATTTTCTAAGATTGAAACTCAAGTAAAAAAATCTTTGTCTGATAGAAATACGGATAAAGCTCTTAGTGACTTAACTTTTGGGGCTTTATATTTATGAGTTTCTGATATTCATTATGAGATTTATGAATTTGATGTAAAAGTTAGATTTAGGATAGATTGAATTTTAGTAGATATTTTTACTCTTAGCAAAGTTCAATATAAATCTATGCTTGAAAGACTTAAATATTCGGCAAACTTAAAATTAAATATAGTGAATATACCTCAAGACTGAAAATATGACTTGAAAGTAAAATTGAAAGATGAACTAAACTCTCAAAACAATGAAAATAATTTAGAAAATAATACTCAGTATAAAAAAATAGATGTTAGGGTTTCTACTCTACCTACTAAATATTGAGAAAATATTGTTGCAAGACTTTTGGATAGTTCTAAAACTATTGTAGATTTTGAAGATTTATGATTTTATTGGACTAGTAAAAGAATGATATGAAAGGCTATCTCCAAAAATAATGGAATGATACTTGTAACTTGACCAACAGGTTCTTGAAAAACTACCACACTTTATACTATTTTAAACAAAATAAACACTAAAGATAAAAAAATAATTACATTGGAAGACCCTATTGAATATGAACTACCATGAATTATTCAGTCTGAAGCTGATGAAAATTCTGGTTTTACATTTGAAACAGGTTTAAAATCTATGTTAAGACAAGATCCTGATGTGATAATGGTTTGAGAAATTAGATGAAAACAAACACTTGATACTGCAACTTGAGCTAGTCTCACGGGGCATCTAGTTTTGTCTACTTTGCATACTAAATCAGCAGCAGAAACACTAGATAGAATAATAAATATGGGTTTAAAACCTTATATAATAGCTTCTTCTCTTGATACTATAATAGCTCAAAGGCTTGTTAGAAAAATATGTGATAACTGTAAAGTTCAAAGAGAAAAAACACCTTGAGATATTGCTATTATAAAATCTATGATGCGAGAAGTATGAATGCAATCAATACCATTAAAATATATGAAACTTTATTCTTGAAAAGGATGTGATAAATGCAATAATAGTTGATATTCATGAAGAATAGGTTTATTTGAGATAATAACTATAAACGACAAATTGAGTGAGTTAATAAGACAAGGCGCTTCAAGTGAAGAAATAGTAAAATCAGCAAGAGATTTTGATCTTATTCTTATGAAAGAGGATTGAATATTAAAAGCTATTAAATGATATACTACATTGGAAGAAGTTTTGAGAGTTGTTTAAATTAAAAGAATTTTTTGCATATAAATTTCTTTTATGTTAATATGTTAATATATTATATAACTTAAATAATAAACATGTTATTATTATCAACAATAAGTTTTGCATGATACGGTCTACATAGGATTTTTGAGTTTGCAAAAGAATCTTGATATGACTGAATTGAGTTAGTTTTAAGTAAGAAGAATTTTGATTTTTGGGATGAAGAATATGTTGAAAAATTATCAAAAAATTCCTGAGTCCCAATTTTATCAATTAAAGCCCCAAGTAGAGGTATAAATGAAAAAATAGTTGATAAAATAATATCTATTGCACTAAAACTTTGAACACAAAATATTACATTTACTCCTCCTCATTATAGAGATAAAAATGTAAGATGGTATTTAAGATATTTATCTAAAGTCAAAAGAGACACACATTTATCTATTTCTATTGAAAATGTAGAACCCAAATTTGCATTTTTTATAATACCTGAGCATAAAGATGCTACACTACTTCAAATCAAAAGAGTTACCTGAGATACTGCACTTGATATTTCTCAAGTGAGTAAATCCAGTTGACTTGATATACTTAAAGTTCAAAAGATTTTATGAAGTAGTATCAAAAATATTGCTTTTTCTGATACTCATGGCTCAAAAAGATGATTACTCCCTTGACAGGCTTGAGGTGGTACTTCTTATCTACCGCTTGAAAGTTTTTTAATGAAACTAAAAGCTACATCTTACTCATGACTTATTACACTTGAAATATCCCCAAGAGAATTATGAGTTTGAACTAATGAAAAAATAATACAAAGTTTAGAATACTTTAAAAATTATTATAGTAAACATTTTAAATAAATATTTAATTTTTTAAAGCAGGAATAAAGATTCCTGCTTTTTATTATTAAGTTTTTAAAAGTATTACCATAGTATGACATATTTTTTGGTTTTATTGACGATTTTTAAAATACTGTTAAATTTTTATTGTATTATTTATTAAATTTTTTATTTATGCGCAAGATATTTTCTAAAGCATTCACCCTAGTAGAATTAATAGTAGTAGTAACGATACTATCTATACTATCTACAATATGATTTGTGAGCTATAGTTCGTATTTATCGTGAGTAAGAGATACAAATAGAATAAGTCAGCTAAAAGCGATATGAGACTCACTACATTTGTACGAAACAAAAAAATCACTACCCCTACCAGATGAGAAGAGACTAGAGATAAAAGACTGAGCAACAACAATAGCGATTCAATGATATGTATGAAAGAGTGTGATAGAAACAATATGATATACCTCAGAGGGTAAAGACCCGAAAGACAACACTTACTTTTCTTACTACTTAACAAAAAATAGAAAATACTTCCAACTACTAGCATACCTAGAAGAAGAGCCATCAACCATGCTATCATCTAAATTATTATTAACAACAAAAGCGATAGACTATGAGAATAGATATCCGTACGTATATTGAAGAAAACTGTGAATACTGACAACAGATAAAAATGAACCGATTCAAGAGACAGAGACATGATCACTAAACATAATGAATGTATGAACAACAAAGACCTATAAATCGTATTTAAAGACAAAAGAAATAATCACATGAAGTTGAGAGCTATTCAAAGATTTATGAAAAATATCAAAAGTATGATGAAGATGATGGAGTGAAGACTCTAATAAATTTGTGTATAATGATTTAGATTGAGAAAAAATATCAGTAAATAATCAGGGATCAGAAGATTGATGAAATGACCCTAATTTAGATATAACATGAAATGAAAAATCATGCAAGGAAATAATAGATAAGTGATTTTCAAGTCAGAGTGGATTATATTATATAAACCCAACATGAAGTTCTAAATTTAAAGTATATTGTGATATGAGTACTGACTGAGGTTGATGGACACTACTAATAACACAAAGAGAGTGAAGTTATTTTACATCGTCTAATGTTTCTAATTATACATCACAATGAGTTGGTCTAGTTAGTAAATATAGTATTTTATGAAAAAGTACCTTATTTAAAAGAAGTTGATTTTATGAATTTATGTATAAAGATAACACAAATTGAGGTAATCGTCGGGTTACTGTTAGACAATCTAATAATATATCATCTAGTTCTCCTTCTAGTTGTTCTATACTAAAATATAATGTATCTGCACCTAATAGTTCTTATTTTAACTGTTTTTATAGGATGAGTTGAACATCAAGTTACTATAATGTATATTGATCTTACAGTAGCAATTGGACTTTCTGAATATGAGCTATAAAAAGCCGGTCACCTGCATGACTTGTCACTTGAAATTGGAGTGATTGACTTCATTATGTTAATGCTTGATCAACATACTATTCTTTTTGGGTTAGGTAGAATTGCTTATAACAATATAGTGATTAGATTTTATTTTTAATCATTTTATTTTTAGTTCGTTTAAAAAAGTTGTTATCTATCTATTGGTACAAATATTAAAAAACCTAAGAAAAGACTTGACAAAGGATTGAAAAAAAAGACTATATTATATATATATTAATATT
>CAWUJK010000032.1:0-14974 GCA_963922865.1 uncultured bacterium
TTACTTTTCTTACTATTTAACAAAGGATAGAAAATACTTCCAACTACTATCCTTTCTAGAAGACCAACCCGAAACAACATCTAAGCTAAACAATCTAAATAAACTAAACAACCTAAACAATTTAAAAACAACTCAAGCGATAGACTATGAGAGTAGATATCCTTATGTAGAGTGAAAGAAACTATGAATACTAACTACAGATAAGAATGAGCCAATCCAAGAAGTTCAATCAGGTTCACTAGATATATCTAATGTATGAACAAGTAAGACTTACAAATCGTATTTAAAAACTGAAGAAGTAATCACTTGAAATTGAACGCTATTCAAAGACTTATGAAAAGTAGCAAAGAGTTGATGAAGATGATATAGCTCTAGTTGAAACACTATAGTTTATGAAAATTTGGATTGAGATAATGAAATTGAGACTTCACCTATATTACATGCTACTGCAAATCTTACCTGAAATAAAAAATTAGTTTTTTTATATTTGCCTGCAAATACAAAAATATCTAGTAACTCAGATTATCAAAACTACTGTTATGATAAAGGATTTAATTGAAATAAAAACCAATCAACGGGTTATGATTATACTAATGCATCAATGCAAAATAGTTCTTCTTACTACTGTAAAAGTTATTGTTGTTATCTATGACATTGAAATAATATGAAAAACTTTATAAATAATTTTCAAAATTTTTGACTTCCTATTAATACAAATCTTCGTGTTTTAGATAGAGGATGTGGTAATTATTCAAATTCTACATATGTTTCATGAATAAATACTACCGATTCTTTAAGTGTATCTTGAACAAGTTCTTATACATATAATTCAAATAATTATTGAACTCAAGATTATAATAGTACTAGTTCACCTTTACAGTTTAGTTCTGCTTGAGTTATAGTTTGCCAAGAAAGATAATTAATTTTCAAAAACTATGTTTATAATTTTCAAAAAAATTATGTTGACCTAATACAACATAATTTTTTTATTGCAACATAATTTTTTTTCTATAAACTAAATAAAACCTTTTTTATAATTACTTTTTTAGAGTTATTTTTACTGATTAAGTTTCAAACAAAAACCAAAAAAACCATGAAACCAAACCCAAAACAACAACAAGCCATAGAAAAAATAAGCTGACCCCTTTTGATTATAGCCTGAGCATGAAGCTGAAAAACAGCAACACTTTCTATGCGAGTTCAAAATATGATAAAAGAAAAATGAATCTCTCCCGGCTCAATCTTAATGGTAACATTTACCAACAAAGCAGCAAACGAGATGAAACAAAGAGTAGCTAAAACCCTAGAAACAAACCCACCCAAAACCTTGTTTGCAGATATAAATTTTCCCACTATTTGAACATTTCACTCTATTTGAATCTATTTTTTAAAAACATTTTTAAAAACTAAACATAACTTGTATGAAGAAATAAGCAGTAAAATATGATTAAAAAAAGACTTTGTTATTTATGATGAAAGCGATAAAATATCAGTTTTAAAAAACATCATAAAAATGGAGCTAAACCTAGACGAAAAAGAATATAAACCAAAACAAATAGCATCCTATATAAGTAACGCAAAAAGCTCTCTTGTAAACTCAAAACAATATGAAAACCAAATAGACAATTCACTAAAACAAGTAGTTTGGGAAATCTATAGCATATATGAAAAAAAATTGATAGTAAACAACGCTATGGATTTTGATGACATTTTAATAAAAACTCTATATCTATTAAAAATACCACAAGTCTTGGAATACTATCAAGAAAAATATAAGTACCTAATGATAGACGAATACCAAGATACAAACAAACCACAATACGAAATAGTCAAACTCCTTGCCTGAAAATATAAAAACTTGGCTGTAGTTGGTGATGATAGCCAGTCAATCTATTCTTGGCGTTGAGCCAATCTACAAAATATTCTAAACTTTAAAAAAGACTACCCCCAAGCAGAAATAATAAAACTAGAACAAAATTATAGATCTACTAAAAATATTATAAAATCAGCAAATAGCCTTATAAAAAACAACAATACCTGAGTTCAAAAAAATCTTTGGACAAATAATTCCTCTTGAGAAAAAATAACACTCATTGAAGCACTAGACGATAAAATGGAAGCCAAAATAGTAGCAAAAATAATAAAAGATAAAAACTGAAACTACAAAGATAATTTGATACTATATAGAACAAACTCACAATCAAGACAAATGGAAGAAGCATTGTTAGTTCAAAACATACCCTACAAAGTTGTTTGAGGATTAAAATTTTATGATAGAAAAGAAATAAAAGATTTATTAGCATATTTAAAAATTATTTTTAATCCAGAAGATCTAGTCAGTATGAAAAGAATAATAAATACCCCAACAAGAAAAATATGAGATAAATCAGTGGAAATTTTGGATAATTATAGTTCCAATTTTTGAATATCATACCTAGAAGTTATGCAAAATATATTAGAAATTGAAGAATTAAAACCAGCAGCAAAAAAAGCTATTTCTGATTTTAACACTATAATAGAACAGTTAATAATAAAAAGCCAAAAAGTAGAAGTTATAGATTTGATAAAAGAAATACTAAAACTTACAAACTATGAAAATTATATAACTGATTGACTAACAAGCGAAGAAAAACAATCAAAACTAGACAACATAAACGAATTAATAAACCTAGCCTGAGAATATAGTTGACTTTGAAACCGAGAAAGTTTAAGTCAGTTTTTGGAAGAAGTATCTATTTTAACCGATATTGACAAACCTAAATCCAGTGAAACCAACCAAGAAACAGACTATGTTACACTTATGACAGTACATACAAGTAAATGACTAGAAGAAAAAAGAGTTTTTGTTTTAGGATTGGAAGATGGAATATTTCCAAGTTTTAGATCTATAAATGACTCAAATGCACTTGAAGAAGAAAGAAGACTTATGTATGTTGCTATGACTAGAGCTAGAGAAGAATTATACCTAAGTAAAGCAAAAGAAAGATTTTATTTTTGAGATTATGTAAGAAACCTTGAAAGTAGATTTTTATGAGAAATTGATGATAACTTAATACAAAATTATGATATTTGAGATTTTTTCCCTAAAAAAGATAGTTTTTTTTGAAATAACCTAGCCAATTTTCAAGAAATTGATCTTGATAAAAATACAAAAATAGTACGAAAAATAGCCAATAATGATATTTCTAATTTTTCTAAATGAGATAACATATACCATACAAAATTTTGAAACTGAATAATTACAATACTAAATTGAGAAATAGCAGATGTTGCCTTTTCTGGAATATGAATAAAAAAAATGAATATAAAAATAGCACCAATAAAAAAACTATAAAAAGAGCTTATCTTATAGATATAAGCTCTTTTTGTTTTACGATTTTCCAATTTTTATCATTTTTTTGTAAAAGCTTTAAAACTCAAGAAAAATGTAGTTTTCAATAAGTAACATATATTTTATCATAACTACTTTCTATTATTTGTTTTGCTAGAATTTTATCTCTTCAGTCTATAATTATTTTGAATAAATGTTTGTTTGCAAAACTATCCTTTATTGTATTTTGAAGTCAATCACTTTTTATTAAAAAGTTTAATATGGATTTGTTAACAAAAATCATTATTTTTAATTGTCTTTCATTGAGTTTTGAAAGTGAGTCCATAATCTCACTGTTTAAATTAATAACTTCTTTTTCTTTTTTAGTCCCATCTCAAGTTTTTATATCTAACTTTTCATATTCACTGATTACCCAATCTATGGATACATCCACATTAAAATCTAGATTATTTACTAAACCCATATATATTTTATTATTTTGATGCGTGACTCAATAAAGTTTGGCAAAATTTTTATATAAATCATTGTCAAAATTTAATCACATTGCTTTGTTTAATTTTTTATGATTTTCTATTTTTCAAGGTTTTACTCATTCATAAAAGTAAACAAAACGCTTATTTTTATACTCTATTAAATTGTTTTTAACCTCTTTGTAAAAACTTTCTGCTCATATATGACTCATTTCTTGGAAAACAACAGTTTTTTTTCAGTTTGAAATTGTATATTCTATCATTTTCGCGGGAGAAATATATATCTGATAATATCCGAAAAATCATAGCATTATTGCTAAAATAACAATACTTAAAGATATTTTTTTGATAAAGTTTATTAAAAAATTTTGGTAGTCTCAAGAACTAATAGCAATCTTTCTTATTTTTTTGTATATCAAGCGTAACCCATAAAATACAGTTCAATAAAAAACTATAAATATAATAAATTTTATTGTAGATTGAAGGTATCACACATATAAAATAGAAAAAAATACTAAAAATATAGATAAGTAATATATATAATTTTTCACTTTGTTTTTTTATTTGATATTTATTACATTTTAACTAAAATAAGCATAATTCAATTTATTTTTAAAAAAAAGCAAATGAAAATTATTTCTAAGTTACTTATTGCTTTTATACTACTTTTTTGAATCCTTAGTATAAATACAAGTTTTGGAAGTTTTAAAAATATTTTTAATAATTCAAAACCTGATGTTCATATTGATTGTTGAGGTTGAAACTGTGATATAGATGAGGGAGTAAAAATAGTAAAAAATACTGTTACTGGTATAGAAAAGGAGAGGAGTTTCTCACAATATATTCAAGATATTGCCGCATATTTGCTTTGATTTATATCTATAATAGCCGTTTTATATATAATTTATGCTTGATTTAGAATACTTACTGGAGCTTGAGAGGAGGAAAATTTAAAAAATCAAAAAAAGACTGTGATTTATGTAATTATTTGAATGGCAGTTATATGGTTAGCATATCCGATCGTCCAATTTGTTATTGATGTTTTGAATTCTCCTTCTACTCCATAAATGTTTTTTATAAAAAGTCTAGAGATAATGCTCTAGTCTTTTTGTTTTTTATTAAAATTTATGTTAAAATTAAACTAAACATAAAACTAGTTTATTTTAAATATTTATATTTCAATTTATGAAACTGGAAACTAAACCATTATACAAAATTAAAAAATCTAATCCGTTTTTTTTATCTTTATGATTTTTAATAATTGTAGTTTTTTTGACTCTACTAATTTATATTTATGATTTAAATTTATCTAAAAAAAATATACTACTTCAAAAAGAGATTGAAATCAAACAAGCCTCTATTTCTAAACTAGAAAAAAATCCTAAAATAATTATATCTTTACTTTATAATTCTAGGGAAAACTCTATTAAAAAGCTGGAAAATTATTCAAACATTACTTTGTTTATAGATCATGTATTAAAACTCAGTAGAATTTATAGTATTAGTTTTAAATGATTTAATTATTCATGATGAGAATTATCTCTTTTAGCTATATCCAGTAGTGAAACTTGAGGTGAAATAAACTATAAAAAAGTCTCTAAATTTATTTCTGAATATAGAAAAAATGAAAATAAACAAGCCTTGTTTGATTTAGCTTTAGTAAGAAATATAACCACGAGAAATGATTGAGTGGATAATGTCTTTAATATAAACTTAAATTTAAAGAACAATGTCCTTGCTATAGTAAAAAACCTAGAAAAAGTAAAATTAGAAAATCAAAAAAGACTAAAACTTGAACAAGAAAATAAGAAAAAGGAATTTGAAAAGAAAAAAGAAGCTTTATTTAAAAAGAAAACTGAAGAAAAAATTAAACTAAACCCAAAAGATAAATAATTTTACAACTTTAAAACCTAAAAATGAATAATATAAAAGACAATAAATTTTTTATAATGCTTATAGCTTTGTTTGCATTTTTTATATTAATATTTTTTACTAAAAATTATTATACAAACCTACAAGAAAATATTTTAAAAAATGATGCTAACAACATTAAAATAAAAGAACTAGACTTAAAACTGGATGAACTAAATAGCCTTAAAAATGACTTGAATGATTCTAGTAAACAAAAAACAAAAAACTTAAAAAAGTTTATGTGAGAATTCAATGAAGCTGATCTAGTATTATATATAAACGATTACATAGAAAAAACTAATAAATCTGCATGAGATATTGTCCTTTTTCTAGATAATATATCTTTTAGTGAGCCTATAAAATCAGAATTTTGATTTAAAAAAGTAGATATAAATTTAAAACTTAAAGTTGCTAACAGATATATTCTAAAAAATATTTTAGATTATTTTGTTAACCAAGATAATAAATATAGTTTTTTTATAACAGATTTTTCTTTTCCCATAGAGGAGCTATGACCTTACAAAATTGATATCCCTCTTAAAATGTATGTAAAATAAATACTAAAAAACATTAAAAATTAAAAAATATAAAGATGAATTATAATGATTTAGAAAGCCAAGAAGGTTTTATTCTATTTAAAAAAGTAAGCGATAAAGACAAATATAATTTCTATGAATATTTAGCTGTTATGCTCAACTCTTGAGTATCTATGTGAGAAACTTTAACTTGAGTTAGTGAAAAATTAGATAATGTTTTTTTTAAGCAAAAAATAAATGAGATACTTGTATTTATATCAAGTTGAGATTCACTTTCAAAAGCTATGAAAAAAAATCCATGAATTTTTAGCAAACATGAAATATATATTGTTGAAGCTTGAGAGACAACATGAAGTTTATCAAAATCTTTAGAATCTTTGGCTTTATCAGTAAAAAAGAATGATATATTAAAGAAAAAAGTTAAATCTTCCCTTAGTTATCCTTTGATTATATTTTTATTTTTACTCATAGCAGTTACTATAGTTTTAACCTATGTTATACCATCTCTCATGCCTCTTTTTGAAAACTCTGATGCAAAGCTTCCAATGGCTACAATAGCTTTGATATCGACATCAAATTTTTTAAAAAATTATTATTTAGTTTTATTATTCTGACTTTTTAGCTTTTTTGTGTTTATACTTGGCTACAAATCAACAAAATCTTGAAAAGCTAAAATAGACAATATGATTTTATCTCTACCTTTGCTATGAAATGTTTATAGAAACTATATTATTTCAAATATTTCTTCTGTAATGTGAAATCTCATTTGAGCTTGAGTAAGTATTATGAGAGTACTAAAGTTGGTATGAAAATCTTCATGAAGCTATGTTTATGAACAATTATTTGAAGATGTAGTAAAAAAAGTAGAGTCTTGAAAAAAAATAGTTCAAGCAATGAGAGAAGTTGATGAAGAAAAATTTTATTTTCCCAATTCTTATTTACAGATGTTATCAGTTTGAGAAAAAACTGCTAATATGCAGGAAATAAATAATAAAATAGTAGATCAATATAGCAGAGAAGTTGATTATTCTTTAAATAATCTTACCAAATGGATAGAACCTATAGCTATAATTATAGCAGCTATTTTTGTTTTATGGTTTGCTTTTGCTGTTTTTGGTGCTATACTGCAAGTAACTCAATCGATTGGATAAACTATTATTTTTTATTATTCTTGATTTATAAAATAATTATTTGTATTTTCAACTCTAAAAATTTATTATGAGGATTAACTATAAATGATTTACTCTAATAGAGATCATAATTGTCATTTCTATTATTTGAATAATGATGACTATGGTCTATACTCCATACAATCTTTTTCAAAGGAAAGCTGAAGTTAGAATCGCTTCTAAAAGTATCTCCAAAACTATAAGCGAATCTAGAAATATGGCAATTCATTGAGTAGCTTCTAGTAGCTGAAATTTATCTATTTGAGTATATTTTGATAAAGATAATAAAAATATTATACAAGTTTTTTCATATCCTTATCAATATTGAACTGGTAACAAAATTGTAGTTGATGATCTTAGTTTATTATCAAACGAAATTGATTTATGAAAAAATATATGGATAGAAAAAATAGCAGGCAAAACAAAGGTTTTATTTTTCTTTGAAGCTATTTCTTGAGAATGATATTATTTTGATTTTGAAAATACTAAAAATGACTTACTTATACCAAACAATAAAATAGAAATAGAATTTTCCTATAAATGAGCCTTGAAATTTTTAAGAAATAAATTAGAGTTTTATACTAAAACTTATATAATTGATTATTAAAAGATGAAGAAAATTTCTAACATTTCTGCTTTTGGTGTTATAGAAGTAATGATTGCTATATTTATATTTGGACTATGAATGGCATCTATTTTTATGGTTATAAGTTCTAGTATTAATATAAATAATATGAATAAAAATCATATAATTGCTAGTAATTTATCAAGAGAAGCTATAGAAATAATTAGAAATTTAAGAGATTTAAACTATAAAACATATCATGAATATGACTGGATACCAAACAGTTCAAATAATTTTGATATCTCTTTTATGACATGAACTTATTATAGAGTAGAAAATGATTTTTCTTCAAGTCATTTTCCTTTTAAAATAGACTCTTCTAAAAATCAAAATTTTAGCAGTAATTCTCAAAATGATTTTATAAACTGAAAATTTGATGATTATGTACTGTGTATAAAAAAGGATACAAATTTTTATAGTCATATTTGTGATTGAAATGATAAAAAAACTAAAATCTATAGGTATGTATATTTAGAAGAATTAAGAGATGAGTCTTGAAATATAATACCTGATGCTATAAAACTTAAATCAAAAGTTGTATGGTATTCAAGATGATATCATGAGTTTGAAATAAATACTATTTTGGCTGATTTTAATAGATTATAGTTTAAATTATTATGAATAAAAAAGCTTTTACACTTGTTGAAATTATAGTTTCCATTACTATATTTATGATTGTTATGGTTTCTGTTTTACAAATTTTTTTACTTAGCTCAAACTTAAGTAATAAAATAGATATAAATAGGCAAATACAAGAAAACATAAAAAATCTAACCGAGACTATCGCCGAAGATATGAGAAAAACCCCCATACTATGAGTTAAAAAAAATATTATTGATAATTATAAGCTATCAAATAATTTTAGCATAGAAAATGGTAGTTTGTTAAAAATATGATCTAATAGTTATTATTTGTCTGATTCTGAAAATTCATTAGGATATTCAAGAATTGAATTTGATGATATTGATTCTAAATGTGCTAGTTTAAAAAATAATTGTTTTTTAGTAAAAAATGATAGTAAACTAACAAACTCATGGGTTTCTTTTGAAAAACTAAATTTTACTATAATGTGAGAAAAAAATAGAAAGCTTGTTTTAAATTTTACTATTAGACCCTCAACCAAAAAATGAATTAGTTCAAAAATTATAAAAGATTCTAAACTAATTTTTCAGACAACTATTAGTGAAAGATTCATAAAAACAAACTAATTTGTTTGCTATAAAATTAATTAAATTGTTATGAAAATAAAAACTAAAAATTCATGATATACAGTGCTTATTAGTCTTATGATAATAGGTTTTTTAATGGTTGTTACAAGTTGAATTCTAAGTTTAGTTATAAGGGAGAGTAATGATACTATGGGTCAATGAATTTATTTACAGTCTTACGCTTGAGCTGAGAGTGCTATGGAACTTGCTTTGCTTAAGATAAAAAAGCATGGATATTGAGTTTATGATAAAAAAAATGACTTGGATATACTAAAAACATCAAAGTCTAAAATTACTATATCTTATGATCTCAATTCAAGAACTACTTCTTATAATTGAAAATTATCTAGTTTTGAACAGGTTATCATACCTTTGTTTTATTTATCATGATCTATAGAAAATAAAATAAGTGATATAAGTTTAAAAATAACAAATAGTCTTGATTTTAGAGACCCTACAAAAATGGCATGGAATATAGTCTCTAAAAACTGAGATGGTATTTGAGGAAATTCACAAATATGAAATTATTCAAAATGAAATGGTAAAAATTCAAGCTGAGATTTTATTTGAAATATATATGTAAACTGAGATAATTCTTCAAGTTTTTTGGGTAAATATAATAAAAATTATTTGATTTTAATTAATTTAGACCCAAATTATCATTTAGATTTTAGTTTAAGTTCATCAAAACCTTTTACTAAACCTATTTCTAATATTATTTCAAGTGCTAGTAATTGAAAATATAAACAAAACTTAGAAACACTTTTGGATAATACTGAGTTTTTAAGTATTTTGAAATATAGCGTTTTTAGTAAATAAAAAAATTGCTTTTTTTAAAAAAGCAATTTTTTTAAATTATTTTTATCTAGGCATCCCATAAAAATCTAAACCTTTTGAGTCAACCATAGTTTTGGTTAGAAAATTCTTCTTTTTTCATTTCACAAAAAAACCTCTTTCATCAATAATACCTTGCTCTATTAAACTTTCAGGATTTTTTGTTTTTAGTCTTTTTTTAGGGAAATTTTGTTTGTTTTCAAGATAGTGTTTTCTTGCTTTATAAGATTGATTTTTTCTCACCTGAGGATTTTCATTTCCTATATAAACTTGGGATGACTTTTTCTTGTTCTTAGCTAGCTTTCTAGCAGCAGCTTGTTTTTTTACGATTCTTGAAGTAAGTCCGTGACTGTTTGCCATATTTTTAAGATATTTAATAACTATTGTTTTGAGATATTTTATTATTTTTTTTGGAAAAATCAAGATTTTCTTGACATGATTTAATTTTATTTATCTTTTGGATGAAAAATTCAAATTTTTGGATTTTGATTTATATTATTTTTAGGAGTACCATAAATTAATAAAAAATTACACCAACTTGCAGCACATCTTCAAATATATTCTCCTCCTACTATATGATCTGTTTCATTATCTAACTCAAATCATATTTTTTTGATTGAATTTTGATACATTTTTTTATTTTTTTTTGTTCTATCTATGGTTAAATTTCTATTTTCTTTTAGAATAGAATCTGTTGCGTTTCAATATTCTTTTTCATGCTCTTGTTTGGTTATTATACTTGAATCAAGGAATCTTTTTTTATATTCCTCTAACTCTAAAATAGCACTAATTTTATCAAAATCTAGTTCTCTCATTGTAGAAAACATAATTCTTTGTTTTCCTAAATATTTTTCGGCTAATTCCACAACCCTGAGTTTTCTTTCAATATTTTTAACATTATCATTTCTTATTTCTTCGTTTAGTCTTAGATTAAAAATATTTTGCCCTTCAAATTTTTTTTGTGTTTTGAATAACATCTCTTCAAACCTTTCTCACATAAACAAATTTATCAAACTTTCGTAATTTTTTCTTGCTTCTAAAAATTGTTTTGTGGGATTAAGTAAAATATCTTCTTGGTTTATAAAATCATTCATAATTGAACCATACTCTTTTAGTTTTTGGTATTTTTTATCAAACTCTGATTTCATGAAATCTAAAAGTGCTTTGGGTGTTCATTTTTCATACATAAGAGTATCTATTTCTCCTATAAGGTCATCTGATTCTCTTCCATATAAATTAGCAAATATCGCTATATGATCAGCAAACATAGTTTTTTGTATTATTTTTCCTTGCTTTGGTGTATAACTAGATTCATCTACAAAATTTATTATGTGATCTGATTGATCTGATATAGTTTGTATGTATTTTTCTATTCTTGATTCAAGACCTATTTGATTTCTTTTATCAAAACCTATATGTACAAGGTGGGTAACTTTTTGTGCTAGTTGCATATCTAATATAATTAATATAGTATATAATATATATTATACTGATAATATTACGTTTGTAAAGTTTATTTATTTTTTCTGAAATAATGTGTGTAAAATAATAATTTTTATAATTTGTTTTATAGGTTTTTGGATTTTGTTATAATATAGTTATTAATTCTATTTTAGGTTTAATTGCCAAGAAACTCCAAATTGGTCAATTACCCAGGTAAATTTTTGGCTAAATCAATAATTTTTTATTGGCATTAATACTTTTCCGTTTTGTGATAATTTTGAAAACAGTCTTTCGAGTTCATCTTCATTTTCACATTCAAGATAATTAGAAATAGCAGGACTAAAATCCCAATCATGTATGGCGGGACTATCACTACACATAAAAAGATTTCCATCTAATTCAAATGTAGCTTGCATAATCTTTCCTTCTTCAACTGGCGCATTTTTCCCCCAAACATTCACACTGATAATTTTTGAGTTATCAAATATTTTAACATAAAAATTCATTGCGTTTTCTGCATTACCATCTTGAAAAGTCATAGATGTAATTATTTGTTTTTTCATAAAGATTAAATTAGTTATTTATTAAGTATAAATTTTCCATCTCATAGATTTTAAATTAGTTGAGAATCTTACTATATCTATATTATTTTTAAATTATTGTAGTTAATTGTATAATTAAATCAACTCTTTACTTGTTTTGACGCTGTTAACCTGATCAATCTTTTGACAGCTAAAACATTGAAAGACCTAGGTCTTGATATGACTGTCAAAAAAGGAGCATCTATAAGGCAATAGTGTTGAAAAATTAGTGCTTTTAAGCATATTCCACAATTAAGTGGACGGTAATGAGTGGCGCCGAAAGCTCACTCTTTTTTTGTTTGTATTTATTCGAAATTTTTAGTTGAAAAAAAGCTTTACATAAAGGAAAATCCTATATATAAAGCCTTGAAATCAGACAATTTTGACAAATGGAGCGGGGGACGAGGTTTGAACTCGCACACCCAAGGGTTGAAGCCTTAGTACACTCACTCTATTATGTTACCCCCGCATGATTTTTTGCTAAATTTTGATAATTTCAGCGAGCATCATTTTATAAAAAATAACTTTCTAGTCAAATCTTTCTTTACAAAAAACACTATTTTTATATAATACCATAAACTTAAAAAATAAATCAATAAATATGTTAACAAAAGTAAAACAAGGGATTAATAATTCCATTAATCACCTAAGCCTAGAATTCTCTAAATTACAACTTTGAAGAGCAAATCCTGCTTTAGTAGAATCTATTAGCGTAGAACAGTATTGAAGTATGCAAGCATTAAAAAATGTTTCCTCAGTTACTTGTATGGATCCTCAAACTTTAAGTATAAAACCTTGGGATAAAACAATACTTGGAGCTATTGCTAAATCCATAACTGATTCTTGACTTTGACTTAACCCCCAAACTATGGCAGATAGTATAATTATTAAAATACCAAGCTTGACTGAGGATAGAAGAATTGAACTTACAAAAGTAGCAAAAAAAATGGCCGAAGAAGCTAAAATTTGAGTGAGAAACGCTAGAGCTGAAAGTATTAAAGATATAAAAAAAGCAGAAGATTTAAAAGAAATATCTCAAGATGAAAAAAAAGATTTAGAATCACAACTAAAAGATTTAGTAGATTCTGCAAACAAAGATATTGATGATCATTTAAAAAAGAAAACAGAAGATATAATGAAAGTATAGAACTAAAAATTGAAAATTTATTATCTAAAAAATTATAAATGGCAAAACCTGCTAAACCTAATCAAGATGATATTAAAAATACAGCTCAAAATTTAGCTCAGGAAGTAGACTTAGATTCACTTTTAGTTGATGATCTTGAGTTTTGAGAAGAAGAAATGGTAGATGTAGAAGTTGAAAATTGAGAGTTAGTTGAAAAAACTCCAGTTGTTTGATATACTTGAAAGGAGAGAAAATGAGATAAAATGCTCAAAGATAGAAGTGAAGATAAGAGAAGAGTGTGAAAAGGCTTGCAAAAATTTATAGACATTGAAGTTCCTGAAAAATTTCTTGATGGTATGCCAGAAGAAATAAAGGAATTAATGAAAAAATGAAAAAAAGATTGAAAAGTAACCCAAGATGAGGTTATGTCTGCTTTACCTAATGCAGAAGAAGATTTGGATTTACTTGATGAAGTTTATATAAGATTTTTGCAACTAAAAATTGATATAGTTGATAATCTTGATAAAACTAATCTTTTTGACTCAGATAAAAAATGAAGAAAAGAAAAAAAAGAAGCAGTATCACTTACTGAGATAAGTGATGACTCTATTAGAATGTATTTGAACGAAATATGAAGAGTAGAGCTTTTGACTTGAGAAGAAGAAATAACTTTATGAAAAAAAATTAGATCTTGAGATCAAGAATCTAGAAAGAAATTAGCAGCAGCTAATCTAAGGCTTGTTGTATCTATTGCTAAAAAATATATGTGAAGATGACTTTGACTTCTTGATTTGATTCAGGAATGAAATGTATGACTTTTTAGAGCTGTTGACAAGTTTGACCCAGATAAATGATTTAAGTTTTCTACCTATGCTACTTGGTGGATTCGTCAATGAGTAACTAGAGCTATTGCTGATCAAGCAAGAACTATTAGAGTTCCTGTTCATATGATAGAAACCATCAATAAATTCACTCATACATATAGGAGATTAACTCAAGAGTTAACAAGGGAGCCTCTTTTGGAAGAGTTAGCTACTGAACTTGATATAGATATAAAAAAAGTTAGACAAATAATGAGAATTTCTCAAGATATTTTATCTCTAGATTCTCCCGTTGGTAGTGAAGAAGATACAAGTCTTTGAGATTTTATAGAAGATGATAAAAATGTTTCTCCAGATGACCAAACTAATATGAATTTGCTCAAAGAAAATTTATATGAGATGCTTGATTTTCTTTCGCCTAGAGAAAGAAAAATCATAATAATGAGGTTTGGTTTAGATGGTTGAGATGTCCATACTCTTGAAGAAGTTTGAAAGGATTTTTGAGTTACAAGAGAAAGGATTAGACAAATTGAGGCTAAAACTCTTGAAAAGTTAAAAGATCATCCAAATGCAGATAAAATAAAGTTTTTTTAGAATAAAAAGTGATAAAATGTTCTGCTTTCAAAAATTATGAAAAAACTTGATAAGAGCCCCAAAAAATTAAAATAATATAGAATATATATGAGTCAATAAGGCAGTTAATGAACTAATTCATTTAAAAACTAAAAAAACGGAGTATTTTTAATTAAATTAAAATAATGATTAATAAAAAATACCTATGTTTTTTATTGTAAAAAAATATTATATACTAAATAATTAAAACTATGAAAACACAAATAAATAAACTAACTAACTGATTCACCTTAGTAGAATTAATAGTAGTAGTAACGATACTATCAATACTATCTACAATATGATT
>CAWUJK010000033.1:0-13047 GCA_963922865.1 uncultured bacterium
AAAAAAGGAGCCTCCCAATTAACATTACAATTATAAATTATATATTAATTAAAAAAATATGTGAAAACTAAAAACCGCACTTTTAGCATGAGCATTAGCGACTTGATTAAATACTCAAGCACAAGCACAAGACACTAGTTTAGAATCTTCACAAGTATCTTATACTCAAGAGCAAGTGAAAAAAGATTGTTGAGAGCAACTAGATTGTTTAACATCAAGCCTAAATGAGTCAGACCCCCTAGCAAGATGAAAAGCTTTAATATATAGTAATCCTAGATATACGAAACTTTATGAAGAATATCTTGAACAGTTATCATGATCAATAGAAAAAACTAAAAATAAAATTCTAAAAGTTGAGTCAAGATTAGCGGAACTTCAAGACTCTTGAAATACAAAAAAAATAGCATCACTTACTAAATTTCTCAATAAAGGTAAAAATGTTTTGCTTGAATATCAAGAATCACCAAAAATACTACTATGACTTCCAGAAATGCGTATAGTGGATACAATGAATGTTTTTGAAGCAATATGAGATGTTAAAAGGGCTGGATGATATAAGACACAAACAATAGGATATTTTCATCTTTTATCATCAAAGGTAGGCTTTACAGAAGATGAGCTAAAAAAACTTACCGACTTTTTGTTGGTAGCTGAAAAAATTTGACCTGAAGTTGTTTCTACATTTAATTCAATAATCTCTAGAGATTCAGAAGAATCAAGAAGAAGACTAGCTGAATCGGAGAAAAACTTAAAATTTGCACTATTGTTTAAGGATTTATAAAATTTTTTGTAATTGTAGTTTTATTTGCATCAAAATTAAAGTTATGGTATTCTATTAATAGAAAATATATCATAATTTTTTTAAAGTATGTGAATTGATTCAAATAATAATTGACTAGAGAATATAGAAAATTCCAAAGATAGTTTAAATCAACTATTATCATTTTTTGAGTCAAAAGGTTTGGAAACTGAAGTTTTTAATTATTTTTATGAAGAATTAGAAAAAGATAAACAAAAAGAAGTTTTAGATTATTTTGATAAAACTAGAAATAACGAAGATTTACTAATACTTTTAGAAGAAGAATGACTTCCTTTTGATTTTAAAGAATTTGATGTTTTGAGAGATAAATTTAGCATTATAGATAATCCATACATACCACCAAAAATTGAGATAAATGAAATTAAAGAAAATGATGATGAAAGTTTATTTAGTGAATCCAATGAAAAACAAACAAACGATATATTTAGAGATTTATTAGAAAAGAATCTTGACTTTTTCCACTGATCAAACCTAGACAAAATAAAAGACAACAAAGAATTTGTAAAAAGCATGATAGAATTTTTACAAGAAGAAGATAGATATTTAGAACTACTAGAAAAATCAGCAGAGAAATGAGAAGAAGAATTTGAAAACACATATACATCCCTGAAATCTTTAGAAAAATTATGAGGAAACTTTTCTCTTTTAGATCAAAAAGTAGATAGTATAAAACTAGAGTTTATAATAAGAAAGAAAAATCCATACTACTCAAAAGAAAACATATCCATATGATTAATAATAGATTGAAGCTGAAAACTAATAATTCAAAGGGCTAAATCCCTTTGCTGACAATTAATTAATATAAGTATGTGATAATACTTGATTTTTTTTGTAAAAATGATATAATGATTATATATAGTGTTAACTATATTAGAACAAAAAAGGAGCCTCCCAATTAACATTACAATTATATATTAATTAAAGAAATATGTGAAAACTAAAAACTGCACTTTTAGCATGAGCATTAGCAACTTGATTAAATACTCAAGCACAAGCACAAGACTTAATACCATCAGCTTTAGCTTCAGAAAATTCTATTACTATCCAAGATAAAGTAAAATCAAATTGTTTAAATACTTTATTATGTTCATTGCCAAATGAAACAGATGCTATGAAAAACTGAAGAGCCTTTATATCAAAAAATCCTGAATACACTAGACTTTATGAAGAATATTTAGAGCAGTTATATGCACCAAAATGACCTATAGAGCATATGAAAACTATGGTTATAAAAGGCGAATCATGGTTAGCTCAAGCTCAAGAATCTTGAAACAAGAAAAAAATATCAAAAAAATTTAAAAGACTTAATAAAAGTAAAAGACTTTTAAGTGAATATGAAAATTCACCTAATATGCTACTATGACTTCCAGAAATGCGTATAGTAGATACAATGAATGTTTTTACAGCTATATGAGATATGAAAAGAGCAGCCTGAAAAAAAATACGAGTAATAGAATATTTTAGTCTATTATCTAAAAATTGATGACGGACAGAAGATGAAAAACTAACAATTAGAGCCTTTATAAGAGGAGCTAAAGATGATGCTAACCCTAAATTTGCTTCAATTATGCAATTAATCGATGATAGAGATGAAGCTGAAGCTGATAGAAGACTAGCAGAATCGGAGAAAAATTTAAATTTTGCACTGTTATTCAAGGATTTATAAAATTTTTTGTAATTGTAGTTTTATTTGCATCAAAATATAAATTATGATAATATATTGACAAAATATATATCGTAATTTTTTTAAAGTATGTGAGTTGAATCAAATAACAATTGACTAGATTATATAGAAAACCCTAATAATAACTTATCTCAGTTATTATCACTTTTTGAATCAAAAGGTTTGGAAACTGAAAGTTTTAATTATTTTTATGAGATTTCAGATATAGATGAACAAAAAGAAATATTAGACTATTTTAATAAATCAATAGATAACAAAGACTTGTTAGCTTTTTTGGATGAAGAATGATTTCCTTCTGATTTTGAAGAATTCAACACTTTGAAAAATAAATTTAAGATTTTAGATAATTGAGAAAAACTGTTAAAAGATAAAATTAATAAACATGAATATAGTGAATCCAATGAAAAACAAACAAACAATATATTTAGAGATTTATTAGAAAAGAATCTTGACTTTTTCCACTGAACAAATCTATCCAAAATAAAAGACAACAAAGAATTTGTAAAAAGCATGATAGAATTTTTACAAGAAGAAGATAGATATTTAGAACTACTAGAAAAATCAGCAGAGAAATGAGAAGAAGAATTTGAAAACACATATACATCCCTGAAATCTTTAGAAAAATTATGAGGAAACTTTTCTCTTTTAGATCAAAAAGTAGATAGTATAAAACTAGAGTTTATAATAAGAAAGAAAAATCCATACTACTCAAAAGAAAACATATCCATATGATTAATAATAGATTGAAGCTGAAAACTAGAAAAAGACGGAGACACCATAAGCTACTGAGACCAAAAAATAGACTTTTGAGAAAAACCACCAGTAAAATACATAGTTTGAAAAAACTGATTTGAAATAAAATCATCAAAACTAGATTTTAAACTAGACAGAAAAATCAAAAAAGAAATACAAGACAAACAAACAGAAATTAAAAACAACAAAGAAAAAATCACCAAAATAGATGAAAACTTGAGTAAACTCACAAACCAAAAAAATAACATAGACAACTTAGACCTTACAAACCAATCCACCCTAGACGATATAAAAAGCAATTATCCAAACACAAAACTGGAAACCAAAATAGACCAAATCCTAGAACACGATTTATCACAAGAAGTGAACCTATCAAACCCAAATCAAGAAAGAAGCATCCTAGAAAACCATTTAAAACAAATACTAAAAGATATCATAAACACAAAAATAAATGATTTAAACATATCAAAACTAGAACTTGAAAATACAAATACTAAACTAGAAAACAAAGTTTGAGAACTAAAAAGTAAACAAGAAACCCAATTAAAAAACTATGAAGAAAAAATAAAAGAAAAAGATAAAAACACAAGAAAAGTCAGTGAAGTATATACTGACCTATTACAAGACTCAATAGACAACAAACTATTCCAAGAAATAATATGAAGAATAAAACCATCCAACCCAATATATTTATCAAATTGAAAAATAATCACTAACATAAACCTAGAAACCCTTGAAATAACATGATCATGATTATCATTAATAGATAAAGCAAACCATACCTGACCAGTAAACAAAAAATATTTCGCAGAAACAATGAATATAATTTTATCATGAGACCCAAACTACCCAATAAACATTGATTCTATGGACTCAATAAATACCACATTTAAAGACACTACTTGAAAAAACATAGACAGAGTAGTTTTTTCATCTTGGGTAAAAAACCGCTTATGAACACAAGCCCTATCAGTTATGATAAACAATATAGAAAAATCCAAAACAAATATAGCAAACTAGATTTTTAACCAAAAATTAAGCAAATACACAATTCCAGTTTTATTAGTTAAACCTAGCTAAATTTGAAGAACAAACAAAACCATATTTTCAAAATTAAAAATAATTAAAACTTGACTAACAAGAAAAAAAAATGATAATCCCTTTGAGTTAAAAAGGAGATTTTTTAATTCAAATAATAAATATACTTGACAAATAATAAAAACAATGTATATTAATTATGTTCTTTTTTAATATTATATTTTAATAAATTATAAAAACATGAAAAAAGGTCCTTTAATATCCAGTGCTTTAGCCGGTATAGCCCTTTGAGGTTGTGTATGAGCTAAACAAATAGATACTCAAGATACTAGTAGTATTTCTTCAATATCTCAAACAAGCGATACACTAAACAATAATAATTCTTGAATAATAACACAAACTTGAGATAAAGTAAAACAAGAAGTTGAGGCATGTATGAATACAAGATGACTTAAATTAAAAAATATTTTTAATGCAGAAGAAACAAGCTATATTGATTATATAGACGAAAACTGAAAACTTTGCAGATCTTATAATACAAACGATATAATACCAGTAACAGATAAACCTTATAAACCAAGTATCACTAGAAATGCGCAAATATGAGCTATAGCTAGATCTTGAGCATCTTGATTGAGTTTGAGCGCTGATAGTTATTATATAGAAGCAACCACCAATGCAGATGATAAATATGGTTTAGGTTTAGCTTATAAAAATAGTTGATTTGTTGTTTGAGCTTCAGCTTCAAGAGCTAGAGAGGGTAAACAATACGGATTATGAGTTTGATATGTATGAGATATAAACGATGATTTTTACCTTTGAACCGCATTAAAACATACTAGATTTAATGCTAACAATTGATATGCTGACGCTAAATCAAACTGAGCTATGGCTTTTGTATGATATAATTTAAACTCTAATTTATCTTTTGATCTTTGAGCTAGATATAGTAAAACTAACATAGATTGATACTCTAGTTTTGATAGTCTTTCTCCTTATGTTTGAGTTAACTACTCTGCTAATAATGGTACTAAATTTAGTTTATCTGGTCACAAAGACTGATTTTCTGCTTCTGTTAGTTGGCCTATTGACTGGTTTTCTGGTAATAATCCTGATGCTGTTTTGGTTGATGCAGGTGATAGTGTTGAGGCTTCTTCTGGATGATCTTGAAACGAGAATAAAAACAATAAAGCAAATACTGATCTTATTGCTTCTTTTGTGGCTGATAGTGGATTTAGTTCTAGTATGGTTAAAAAGGAAGTTGTGCCTGTTGTGGCTCAAGAACAAAATCAAGATGATGCTAATGATAACGCTCAAGACAATCAAAACAATGATAATGGTGATGCACAAAATAATAATAATCAAAATGAGCAGAATAACAATCAAAACAATGCTCCTCTACCTACTATAACTTTTGGTCCTGATACTACTGTAGATGACCGTAGTGCTGCTGATGTTTGAGGTGATACAAGTATAGATGTAACATATACTAATGTTCAGCCTTGAGCTGAGTTTAGCATAAGTGGACATCCTGATTTTTCTATTGATTCTAATGGTGTAATAAAATATACTTGAGACACTGATTGAGGTAATGTTATACTAACAGTTTGAGTTAAAAACCCATGACAAACTCAAGTTACTGAAAATGTTAGTGTAACAATGTTTAATAATGGTTAATAACATTTATATAAACTAAAAAATATAGTAATTAAAGTAAAAATTACTATATTTTTTTAGACTCATATTCTCAAAAAATAGAATCAGTTAATTACTAACCTGGTGATAAATTCTTAATAAATTTAATTTAATTTTTTTCTAGATTTGATGTAATTTTTTCCTAAATAAAGTTGAAAAATACATAAAAATTTAATTTCTTTTATATATCTTAATATAATCTATTACATTATTTATTTGATTTTTATAATTAATATCAGGATTTATTTCCCAAGCTCAAATAACAATATCAACGTTTTTATTATTTTCTAGTTCAGTCTCTAAATAATTATACTCATGTTCTGAATTTCATCCATTCAACTTTATTTGATTTCCAATAGAAATGTATTCTAAAGATATTGTATAAAATCATTCATTAATATTATCTTTTAAAATAAAAGTATATTTTTCAGTTTGGCCTGTTTCTTGAAAACGTATTTTGTTGTCTTCTTGCATATAAAGTTGAAAATACTTACTATCTATTAAATACTTTTTCTTACCATCTTTTTTAATATTAACCCTCATTTCTATAAGAAAATTTCAACTTAAATCTAAGCCTTTGTATTTTATGAAATCATCATTACCTGTAGAGTCTATAAAAACTCATTTTTCTTTTTTATTTTTACTATAACAAAATGAGTTTTTCTCAATTTCATCAGTTTCATTGTCTTTACAAAAAGCATGTATTGGAGCTGAATTACCTATTATTTTACCACTTGATAAACCTACTCTTTTAGGAACTTTCATATTATAGTTTCAAGGCTGAATTTCATCCTCCCACATTCAATTATCAGAATACATAACTCAATCATCAAAATACATATTTATATCTCAAGGCTTATTATAGTAAGCATATGAATATAATTTCCATGGTGAATTTTTACTATTTGGATTATTATTACATTCATCTTCTCAAAAACACTTTGGTTTTTTTCTATGTTTATTGACAACACTGAATTCTTGAGTATTGGCATTACATTTTAAATCAATAAAGTAATCAAAGTTAGGATCATCTTTTTTGTTAGTAGCAACACCTATCTCTCCATGCATTAATCTTCCTCCTAATAAAGTATAATCCTTTTTATTAGCACTACCAGATATAGTATATTTTTTGGATTTTTTATTACAAAACCCAAGCCCACAAACTCTAAATTTATAAGCTTTACTCTTAGTTTTTCATTCATCATCTACCCACTTTCAATCATCACACTTAAACTCTGCTTTATGACTGTTACAATATGTAGTATCACCATTCCTTTCACGATAAAAATCTTTACTCTTTCAATGACTAACTCTTTCAAATCAATATCTACATGTTTTTTTACCCGAAGCTTCCTCTTTTTTGATAGCATCTTTGATATCATCAATAGTCACTCCTTGAGCAAAATTATCTTCTAGAATAGTTGTCTTGTCACTAGAACCTATTAAATCATTTAAACCTTCTTCACCTAGACTACCAGAATTAACTATATTCCCATTATTTATATTCACTTTATTTTTTTCATCTACAATTTCTGGTTCACCATTTTTTTCTAAACTAGTAGGCCTATCCTCATTATCTATCGTCGGTTTCTTGTAAACCAAGACACTTCACTCTAAAACAACAACATCACTACCATTATCCTTATCAACACTAACATAAAATATAGTTCACCTTACAGCAGCAGTAGTATCTCATGTATAAACCTCAAAAGCAGAGTCCGGATTACCATCTCAATCAATATCACTTAGTGAAGTAGCCTTTGTAAAAATAGCTCATTTACCAAGAAATATCTTTATAGTAGTTATTAAATTATTGCTTTCATCCTTATAAGACATATTTGTCAAAGTAAGCTGAGAATTTTCAAGCAAAGACGACACACTACCATCAGAAAAATATATATTAGCATGAGAAGAAGCCTTTGTTACTATCTTATCTCACTCTTTTAAATGCTTAGTACCAGTTATCTCAGAACCATTTACTAAAACACTTCATTTGATATCTCATATCTTTGCACTAACCACATGCTCATATGGATTGTAAGGTAGATGCTTAGCATTTTTATCAGTAACAAAAAAAGGTCAGTTGTATTCTCTTATAAGACCTATTGGACCATAATCTCATGGATAATCTCATTCAAGCTTTGTTTCTACCTTGTCATCCTTTCTAAATATTCAAGCTATCTCAAAATATTGATTGTTTAGAGTTTTTCAGTAAGAATAATAATGATTAGATACAGGATCAAGAGGAACTAAATCCATAAACATCTTTGGAAGAGTATCCTCAGTTACTGATCAATATACTCAAAAAGAACCAGTAGAACTAGAATGACTATAAGAAGAATCTGGCTTAAAATAATTTCTATTTCAACTAGGAGTTGGTAAAACCTTATTTTGTTGTTTATAACTTATTATACTATTTTTTATTGTTTTTATACCAAACTCTAGTTTTGAGTTGTTAGATTTTTGTTTATTAGAGCTTATCATACTCATTCAAATAACCCCAAGCACTATTAATATAGCTAACACTATAACTAACTCCACAAAAGAAAAAGCTTTTTTTGTTTTTTTCATAACCCAATTTTTATTTTTATAAAATTAATAAGATAAATTTTTTATATTTCTTATTGATGAGAGATGATTTTAATAGTTTTGAGTTTATAATTCAAAACTATATTTATACATATAAACTAAAATATCCCCCCATTGTTTTAATTTTTTCAAATACTAACACATACATTATATCGCTTATTTATATTTTGCAAAATAATATTAAAGCATTAGTATATACTCAATTATTATTTTATTAAAATATAAAAAAATGGAAATTATTAGTTTTTTTATGTATTTATGATTCACACCAGTAGATAATCAAAAACTAAAATATCAAACCAACAATATCATCTATAATGAAAACATAGATTATTGTAGTAATATAATACATGACCCAAATAAAATACAAGAATTTTTTAAAAATTGTGACCTGCAAAATACAAATAAACACATCATGAAAATCAAAAACTGAAATTAATGCTTGACATATTCTTTCAATTTATTATTATTGACAAGCGTTTTAGCTTTTATTAACACTAAACTTTGGGAAAGGGAAAATTATGAAACGCAATAAAACCCGTAAAATGCCAGCATCTGCACTGTCTAAGAAACGCTATGGTAGTAATACCCGGCAAGCCAAGAAAGAATATGAGCAGGCATTAAAAAGGGAAAAGAAAAAAGGTAGACAATAGCTTTAAGCCAAATAGCTTTTAAACTATTGAACAAAAACATGAAAATGGAGGTCATTTTTTAAGGTAGAGGCGTAAGCCTCTACTTTTTCCTTTTTAAAAATAAACATTTGTATAGTACAGTTTTTTATTTTTGATTTTTTAAGTTTTTTTAATATTATTTTTCTAATCAATATTTATAAATTTATAAAAAATATATGCAAGACAAATTAGCAGAATTAAAACAACAATTTTTGGAGAAACTAAATCAAATTGAAAATGAAGATAAACTAAAAGAATTGGAAACAAACTTCTTAGGAAAAAAATGAAAACTAAAAGAAATACTAAAATCAATCAAAGACCTAAGCATAGAAGATAAAAAAACAATTTGAGTTGAAGCAAATAAACTAAAAGAATTTTTATTAGAAAAATTATCAAAAAAACAAATAGAAATAGAAAAAAATTATTTTAACTCAATAGAAGAAAAACAAGAACTTGATGTTAGTCTAGAGTTTCCAATAGAAAACAAATGATATAAACATCCTATATCTATAACAAATGAACTTTTAGAAGAAATATTTATATCCCTTTGATTTGAGATAGAAGATTGACCACAAATAGAGAGTGAAAAATATAATTTTGATAAACTAAATATACCTGATAACCATCCAGCCCGTGATGTGTGGGATACTTTTTGGTTATCTGATATGATAAATAAAAATCAAAATGCCCAAGAAAAAAAATTATTAAGAACACACACATCTGGAATTCAAGTAAGATCTATGGAAAAAAAACAGTTACCAATAAAAATAGTAGCACCATGAAGAGTTTTTAGATACGAGCAAGAAGACGCTAGACACACATCAAATTTTTATCAACTTGAATGATTAGTAGTTTGAAAATGAGTGAATTTTTGAAACCTTAAATGGACACTAGAAACAGCAATGAAAAAACTACTTTGAGAAAAAATAGAGTTAAGATTTAGACCAAGTATTTTTCCTTTCACAGAACCAAGTGCCGAAATAGATGTATCTTGTCAAATATGTTCTTGAAGCTGAAAAATAAATGAAACTAACTGTAAAATGTGTTCTGCAACTTGATGGGTAGAACTACTGGGAGCTTGAATGGTGCACCCAAAAGTTTTGAGTTGAGTTTGAATTGATCCCGAAATTTATTCTGGTTTTGCTTTTTGAATGTGAATAGATAGAATAACATCACAAAGATTTTGAGTAAATTCTAGTAGAAGTTTTTACCAAAGTAAACTAAAATTAAATCAACAATTTTAAACCATCCTAAATTTCTTATCAAAATTTAGATGTTAAATCACTATTTCTCAATATTTCATGTTCTATATTTTTTATAAAACTTCTTAGATTATATCATTTTAGAATTATTTTTATATGAAATTTTGCATATTTTTTAAATCCTTTTTTATTTAAAATTATTTCTATACCCTTATCATTGATTAAATCCAGTTTATTTTTTAAGTTTAGCATAAAATTTAGTGCCTTTGTTTCTGATTTATTTCTGTATTCCAAAACTACCATTTCCACAAAAGGAGGATAGTTAAAAAGTTTTCTTTCCTTTAAAGTATCTAAAAAAAAGTTTTTATAATTTTTTTCGCAGATAGATTTGATCATAGGGTTATCAGGAATAAATGTTTGTATTATTATTTGAGTCTTTTCTCATAGTCTAGATCATCTTCCTATTAATTGTTTTAGTCTTATATAAGCATTTTCTTCGCAATCATAGCTAGGAAAACTAAATTCTTGTTCCGCTAAAACAACAGCTATTACTCAAATATTTTTGAAATCAAAACCAGTTGTTATCATTTTTGTTGCAATTATTATATCTGCTTTTTCCAATCTACTTAAACTTAAATCTTTGTCTTTCTTACTTTTTGTAGAGTCCAAATCAAATCTAAATATATCAACAATATCTTTTTTTTCATTTTCTTGCAAACTAGTAGATTTTTTTTGAAAATATTTTTTTAAACTTTCTTCTATTTTTTTTGTTCATACTCATATTTTTTTTAGAGAATCAGAACCACACTTTATACAAACTTTAATTAAATTTCATGAAGCTCAGCATGTATGACAAACTAATTTATCTGGATTTTCATGAACACTCAATGCTATATCACAATTTTTACATTTATAATAATATGAACAACTTTGACAAACAAGACTAGAAAAATTTCATCTTTTATTTAAGTAAAGAATACTTTTTTTGTTGTTTTTTAAATTTGTTTTTATAGTATCAAGTAAGTTTTTTGATATATAATAATCCAAATTTGACCTATTTTGTGATAAATTTACTATTATCATAATATTTGATTTTCTTTTAAATAAGCGCTTTTATTTATTATTTTAACATTTTATTTAAAATTAATTATATAAAAACTTGCATTAATTGCAAAAATTATATATAATAGGTATTAAGATATGTGACGATAATTTGGTTTCCTCCTTTTACCAAGTATTGTTGCATATCTTTTTATGTGTGAAATATTTACTAAAAACTTGAAAAATATTTTAAATTCATAAAATATGCAAGGCAATTATTAAATTATTATTTATATACTCAAATGGATTTATACGAAGTTTTATGATTAGATAAAAATGCTAGTAGTGATGATATAAAAAAAGCTTATAGAAAATTAGCAATGAAATATCATCCTGATAGAAATTCTTGAGATAAGCAGTCTGAAAAAAAATTTAAACAAATAAATGAAGCTTATCAAATCTTATCTGATAGTTCTAAAAAACAACACTACGATACATTTGGTTCTACTTCTGGTGCTTGATGATGATTTTGATGATTCTCAGGTTGAATGGATGTTGATATTTGAGATATATTTGAACAATTTTTTGGTGGGCAATCATCATGATTTTGAGGAAATAAATCAAAAAATAAAGAGCAAAAATGAGAAGATATAGAACAAGTTTTAGAGATAGATTTGAAAACTTCCATATATTGAGCTAAACAAAAAATAAAAATTAATAAAAGGGTGGCTTGTGAAAAATGTAATCAGGTTTGATGAGACTGAAAAAAAACTTGTTCTAAATGTAATGGTAGGGGACAGGTAACTTATACAAGTCAAAGTATTTTTTGAACTATACAACAAACTTGAACTTGTGATTTGTGTTCTTGAAGTTGAGAGGTTTTTGAAAATATTTGTAGTGCTTGTAATTGAACTAAAAGGGTTGTTGGTTCCAAAGAGATAGACTTAGATATCCCAGCGTGAATAAATGATTCAATGGTTATAAGGCTTGAATGAGAATGAAATGATTGAATATGAACTAAGGCTTCTGGTGATTTGTACTTGAAATTTAGCGTTAAATTAGAAGAAAAAGGGCTAAAAAGGAAAGGGCAGGATTTATTTTATGAAATAGAAATTGATGTTGTTGAAGCTGTTTTATGAACTACTAGGGAAATAAATATACCTGTTATATGAAAAAGGAGTATAGAGATTTCTTCTTGAACTTCTAGTTGAACTGTTTTAAAAATTTCTTGAGATGGTGTCAAGGATGTTCAACATGATAAAAAATGAGATTTGTTTGTAAATGTAAATATAAAAATTCCTAAAAAGCTCACAAAAAAAGAAAAGGAATTGTATCTAGAGATAGCAAAAGAAAAAAAAATTAATGTGAATAATAATAAGTGAATTTTTGAAAAAATTTTTGGATAATTTTTTATTTATTCATTATTTTTAATTGGAATAATGGATTAATTATTGGAATGATGGATTAATTATTGGAATGATGGATTGATTGATTGGGATGATGAATTGATTTATTTAATGATTAATTTATTTAATTAGTTGAAGTAATGATTTA
>CAWUJK010000034.1:0-12584 GCA_963922865.1 uncultured bacterium
TTTTAAAGAACGATTCCTAAAGTTGCATTTTTTAAAAGCAAGAGGGAGTTTATAAAAATATTTTTTTTTGTCAAAACTTTTTTTAACTTTTAAAATATTTCAAAATATAAATTCCTTAAAATCATGGTGGGCCTGGTTGGAATTGAACCAACGACCAATTGGTTATGAGCCAACTGCTCTAACCACTGAGCTACAGGCCCTTATATTTAGGAATAAAGTTTGGCATCTTATCTAACTATCGCTTGATTCGATGTAAATTCTCTTTTGATTCGTAAAACCATTAAATGAGAGAAATTTAAATGGCGGAAGGGATGGGATTCGAACCCACGGAACCCGAAATGGGTTCACTCCCTTAGCAGGGGAGCCCATTCAACCACTCTGGCACCCTTCCTAATTATTTTATAAATGGCGGAGAGACAGGGATTTACCCTTACGGGCATAAACTTCTCATCCCACAATGAAATGTTTATATATTACGATACTATTAAAACATAGCTTTGTGTAATAAAATGGCGGAGAGACAGGGATTTACCCTTACGGGCATAAACTTCTCATCCCACAATGAAATGTTTATATATTACGATACTATTAAAACATAGCTTTGTGTAATAAAATGGCGGAGAGACAGGGATTCGAACCCTGGGTGAGTTGCCCCACGACGGTTTTCAAGACCGTTCCATTCGACCACTCTGGCATCTCTCCAAATATATATTTAAATAGTGAACAAAACATCTCATTCACTATTAAATCTTTTATTTTTAATGGCTCCCCCGACTGGATTTACCCCTACGGGGCATAAACTTCTCATCCAGTTAGTTGATATATAGCTTATATATGCTATACTTACCAAATTGCGCTATATTTATGGCTCCCCCGACTGGATTCGAACCAGTGACCAAATGATTAACAGTCATCTACTCTACCGCTGAGCTACGGAGGAAAACAATAATATTTAATTTAGCGGGGAGATTCTATGTTTTTTTTAATGTTTGTCAAAGGTTTTTTATCATTTTTTAATGACCTTTTTTTCAATCCTTTTAAACAAAGCGAATCTATAAAAAAAAAGAAAAAGTTTTTAACATATTTTTCTTTTTTTTATAATAGTAATGTTCTAGTTTTTTAAACATCTAAGTTTTGAACATTTTTTGCCCTACTTTGTATAAATCTTCTTCTAGGCATAACATCTCATCACATAAGAACTTTAAATATATCATCTGCTTTTTGAGCATCTCATATTTTAACCTTGTACATTTTTCTCCTATCTTTATCCATGGTTGTTTCCCAAAGTTGCTCAGGGTTCATTTCTCACAATCATTTATATCTTTGTATATTTTCTCAGTTTATTCATTCTTTTTCTAAGATTTTGATCTTCTCTTCATCGCTATAAACATACCAAGATTTTTTTCATTTGGTAAGTTTATAAAGTGGGGGTTGAGCTATATATAAATATCATCATTCTATTATTTCTTTTAAATACCTAAAAAAGAAAGTTAAAAGCAAAGTTCTAATATGAGCTCCATCAACATCTGCATCTGTCATTATAACTATCCTATGGTATCTTAATTTTGAGATGTCAAATGTTTCTCAAATAGATGTTCAAAGGGCAATAATCATATTTTTGATTTCTTGGTTAGCAAAAATTTTATCTATTCTTGCTTGTTCTGTGTTTAATATTTTACCTTTAAGTGGTAAAATAGCTTGAGTATCTCTATCTCTTCATTGTTTAGCCGATCATCATGCAGAGTCTCACTCAACTATATATAGTTCTGACACACTAGGATCTTTTGATGAACAATCAGATAATTTTCAAGGTAGGGTCATTCATTCTAAAGCTCCTTTTCTTATAACTGTATCTCTTGCCGCACGAGCTGCAAGTCTAGCTTTTGCTGCCAAAAGAGTTTTTTCAATAACTTTTTTTGCTGTGTTAGGGTTTTCTTCTAAAAATTCTCCAAATTTTTCAGAAAATACTCAATCAACAGCTCATCTAGCCTCAGCATTACCTAATTTTCCTTTTGTTTGTCACTCAAATTGAGGCTCAATTACTTTAACCGATATAACACATGTAAGTCATTCTATAACATCGTCATTTGTTAGATTGGTATCTTTTTCTTTTAGAATTCATTTATCTCTAGCATATTTATTTACTGTTCTAGTAAGGGCTGTTCTAAATCAAGTCAAATGAGTTCATCATTCAGGAGTGTGAATATTATTTACAAAAGATATTATGTTATCTCTATATTCTTTATTATATTGAAGAGCTATTTCTACCAATATTTGTTTACTTTCTTTTTCCGTATAAAATATATCTCAAAGGGTATCTTCATGCTTATTCAAAAAATGCACATAAGATTTAATTCATCATTCAAAATAATATTTATATTTTTCATTTGTGTTTTCATCTAATAGTTTTAATTTTATTCATTTAGTAAGGTAAGCTTGTTGTCTTAGCCTATTTTTTATTATTTTATAGTCAAACTTAGTGCTTATCTTAAAAATACTAGGATCTGGATAAAATTTGATTATAGTTCAAGTTTTATCTGTTTTTCATATAGTTTCTATTTCTCCGTTTGTTTTTCATATAGAAAAAGATTGATAATATATTTTACCATCTCTATAAACCCAAGCTTCCATTTTTGTTGAAAGTGCATTTACAACTGAAGATCAAACTCCATGTAATCAACCTGATACTTTATACCCTCCTCAACCAAATTTACCTCAAGCATGAAGTACGGTTAAGATAGTTTCTAAAGTAGATTTTCAAGTTTTAGCGTGCTTCTCCACTGGTATTCATCTACCATTATCTTCAACCACACAAGCCCCATCCTCTGTCAAAGTTACAGTAATTGTATCACAATAACCTGCCATTGCTTCATCTATAGAGTTGTCCACTATCTCCCAAACAAGATGATGAAGACCTCTTTCATCTGTTGAACCAATATACATTCATGGTCTTTTTCTTACTGGCTCTAATCACTCTAAAACCTGTATACTATCAGCTGAATAGCTTTGCCCTTGTTTTGTCATAAAAATATACTTATAAATAATTAATAATGATATATTATTAAACTCTAGACAAAAAGCAAGAGAAAGCCATTTTTTTGACTGAAGTTTTTATAAAGTTTCTTAAATCGCAAGTTTTTAGTATTTAAACTCATATTTGATATTTTCAAAAAAATAATAAAAGGACTTAAAAAAATATATAAGTCCTTAAAAGTGAAGTTTTTATTTATTTTTGCCAATTTCAATCTTTTAATGCCAATTTTATATCTTCTATAAATTCATCAATAGGGATTTCTAAAAGTGTTTCACAAGCTTTTGCCTCATTTCTATCAACTCAAGCGGCAAAACTTTTATCTTTTAGTTTCTTTTTGATAGATTTAGGTTTTATATCCATAACATCATTACTAGGTAACATACGAAAATAGGCCCAAATGAATCAAGAAAGCTCATCTACTGAACAAAGATATTTTCTCACTAAAGTATTAGGCTTTTCATCAATTCAATCTAAAAAATATCAATGAGACTTTATGTCTCAAATAATTTCTTGTGGTAAATTTATTTCTCAAGCTATTCTTTCAAACTCTTCTTTCAAATGTTTCTCTCAATTTTTTTCTATGTAATCCCGATCTATATCATGCAAAACTCAAACAAGCCACCAATAATGTTCATTTTCTCAAAGTTTTTTCGCAAAATACTCCATGATTGCTCAAACTTGCAGTAAATGTTGTTTTGTTTGAGTAGAATATTTTTCTAATAAAGATAAGGTTTCTTGTTTTAATGGTAAACTCATAGATCAGTTTGTTAGTTTATAAAATATCTCTTTATCACATAATTTTTTTACTAAAATCATATCTCCATCTTTCAGGGCATTTTTTAAATTGGTAGATGAGATATAATATTTTCTTCAATCATGATTTATAAAAGATTTTTTTCTAGGAGATAGTATATATTGCTTACTGTAGATTTCAAATTCTTTTTCATATTGTTTTACTATATTATAAGCAGAATCGTTTTTAAAGTCTCCTCAATAAAATTTTATAGTTTTAATTCATTTATAATTTTTATTTATTATATTGATAATATTTTTTATCCAAACTAAATCACTTTTATTATCCTTTAGTTCTAAAATTTTTAATTTATTTTCGTCAAATACTTTAAGTAAAAGTTTTTTTCTAAATTCAAATTCAAAAGGATTATTTTCGTTTAAAATTAAAGGTGAACATAATAAAACAAGAACTTTATCATTTTGCTTTAAAGATTTTTTTATAATGCCTGTATGTCAAATATGTGGAGGGTTTAATCTTCCTATAAATAATCCTAGGTTCATAATTTTATAATAAGTTATTTTCAGTAAAGCTGAAGTAATTATCTTTTGTTATTATAATATGGTCTCTTAATTCTATTCAAATCGTTTGAGATACTTCTTTTAGTCTATAGGTAGAATTCAAGTCAGCTTGAGAAGGTTTGTTTATTCAAGAAGGGTGGTTATGTACAATTATTATACTATTTGCTCTATCCTCTATTGCATTTGCAAATATTTCTCTTGGGTGAATAAGGCTTTCATTTAAAAGTCATACTGTTATTATTTTTTTATTTATGAGTCTGTTAGCTCCATCAATAGTCAAGCATAATAGGTATTCTTGTTTTTTATTTCTATATTCTTTTACTTGTTCAATAACATCAAAGCTTGAGTTAATAAAAATTGATTCTTTTACAAAATACCTATTGGCTAGCTCAAAAGCTGAAATGATTTGAATCGCTTTGACTTTTCATATTCATTTAATAGCTAGTAGATTATCTATTTTTATGTTTTCGTTTTTTTGTTCTATAATTTTAAATGCCTTTTTAGAAAGACTTTGTATATTTTGTCCTTTTACTCATGTTCATAATATAGTAGCAACTAATTCCCATCATTCTAGCCTTTTTTCTGAATATTTTAATAATTTTTCTCTAGGTTTCATTGTATCCTTTTATTTTATAAAAATTATCATATTATTTCTCTACACTTTTTTTCAATCATATTTTCAAGTATTTTTACTTTGTTTTGTAAGTATTGTAGTTCTTCTTTTTTTATTTTATATTCTTTTGAATATCTAGCATCTACATAAGCTTTTCTTAGAAGTTTAAAATAATTGTTTTCTTTTTTTAGATCAAACCAATTATTAAAAATAGCATCTGCTTTAATTAGGTTATTATATAAAACCGCTAAATCATGGGTTTTTGATTTATATCAAGTTGCAACTAACAAAAAGGCTGAAATATATTTCTCACTAGATTGGTGAAGCAAAAACGCTGAATCGTTTAGATTTCATTTGTTCATAGCATCTATGGAATATCAAAAAAAATTTTGCCCTCAACTAAACCACATATCAAAATCTTCTTTTTGTAGTTCTAGTTTTTCATTTTGACTCAAAGTTCTAGCTTCTCAAAGTTTACATTTTCAAGAATCATATAAAAGTATTCATTCTTTCTTTATGTCTAAATAAAAATACCTATTTTCTCAAAGCCTAGAGTTTACATGATAGATATCTTCTATTAATACACTAACTGGTGTTGTAATATTTTTTTCTGAATTTATTTTTTTTGATATTTCATAGGATAATGTCAAATTTCTTTCCTGTGATGGTTTTCTAGTTATAACCAAAATATCAAAATCACTTTTGTATTCTAATTTATTTGCTCAATCCATTACAACATCTTTTACTACTTGTTCTCATCTAGCGTATGAACCAAAAAGTATAATCATCTCAATTTTTAGTTTACTGCTTGATTCTCATTTAATTATTTCAACTACTTTTTGTAGTTCATTTTGTTTGGTTTCTGGGATGTGAGAAATAGATGTTTTCATGAAAAATAATTAAAAAAGTATTAAACTGTAGTTAGATTAATACTTTTAATCAAAAAGTCAAAATATTTTTATATACATTTTATATATTTTTTATAAATTTCATCTTCAAGCAGCTTCTAATTTAGCTTGTTCATCAGCAATAGCACAAGCATCAATTATAGATCAAAGTTTTCAAAGCATAATAGATGGTATTCATGAAAAATTTTGACCAATTCTATGATCTGTAACTCTATCTTGAGGGAAATTATATGTTCTAATTTTTTCACTTCTATCTCATGAGCCTACCTGAGATGCTCTTGCGTTTCATAGTTCTTTTGCTCTTTGTTCTTCTGCTAATACATGAAGTTTTGATCTCATGATTGCAAATGCTTTATCTCTATTTTTATGTTGACTTCTACCATCTGAACATAATACAATTATTCAAGTAGGTAAATGTTTCAAATGAACTGCACTATCAGCTTTATTAGCGTGCTGTCCTCATGGTCATCATGATCTGGTAAATTTCATTTCTATCTCATCCATATTTAATTCAACATCTACTTCATCTACTTCAGGCATTATCGCAACTGTTATAGCTGAGGTATGGACTCTACCTTTATTTTCAGTTTCTGGTATTCTTTGAACTCTATGAACTCAAGACTCATATTTAAATCTAGAATATGCTCACTCTCATTTTACTTCAAACACAATTTCTTTTATTCCTCATGTATCTGGTATAGTTTGTTGGGTTATTTCTACCTTGTATCATTGTGATTCTGCAAACATCATATATGATTTAGCTAACTCTCAGGCAAAAAGCGCTGCTTCATCTCAACCAGTACCAGCCCTAACTTCCACCATAATATTCTTATCATCATTTGGGTCTTGAGGTAAGAGTGCAATAGTAAGATTTTCTTCTAGTTTAGAGATTTTTTCATCTAATTGAACTATTTCAATTTTTAATAACTCTCTCATCTCTTCATCTTTTTCTTCTTTGAGCATTTCTTTATTCTCAACCAAAGCTTCATTTAAGGATTTATATTCTTTATAAAGCTCCACAGCACTTGATATTTGTTTTTTTCTTGAACTGAATTTTCTTACTTTTTTTTGATCTTTAAAAATATCTGGATCAGAAAGGGTTTTTTCCAATTCTTCAAATTCGGTTAATAAATTTTCTAAGTCAAATTTCATATTTTATATAAATTGTTAAATTTTTTATGAGTTAATTTTTTTAAATGAGTTAATTTGCAAAAATAGGTAAGCTATTGAATATATTATAATTAATACTAAATCAAATATACTACTACCATCTAGTTTTATTCAATAGGTTATCAATATAATAAAAAACAATAAGATAAGAGGTAAAAGGATTATAATAAGTGACCTAATAAAAATAACAAATCATATAGCAAAATATCTACTTAAAAAATTTTTTCATTTGTTAGATTTATTTATCTTAAATAAAAGCAATATCTCAAAAGCTGTAAATATCAATAAAAATAAGGATATTAAAAAATCATATCAATTACTTGAGCTGTATCAAAAAGAAGCCAAGGAGATAATTAACATAATTGCAAATAAATATTTCATATCTTCTTTTTGAGAAATACCTTTTTTTAAATCTTTCTCAAGTTTATTTATATTCCAAAAATACATAAAAATTAAATTAAAATTATAAATTATATCTAAGTTTATCTAGGGGTATATCTTTTCAAGCTATTTCTACTATTGGGGAAAAATCTTCTGATTCGTTATTTCATTCAAAGAAAAAGCTATTATCTAAATCTTTTGTAATTTTTTCAAGATGTGGTTCTATGAGTTTTATAACTCACATTTTCTCTATAACATCATAAATTCTAATCACGGCTTCATTATTTGTAAAATCAGTCATTCTAACTATTTGTTCTAATCTTTCTCCGTTAGCTTTAAACCTAAATCCATCTAAGTAGCTTATTTCTACTTTTTTGGGGTCTTTATTGGTTTTTAAATCAAATATTGTTAATTCTTGACTTGGTTGAATATCTAATAATTTTTCTTTTGTTTCAATACTATAATTATCTATCAAGAAATCTGTTAATTCTTCTACTCATTCTCTAGTCGCTGAACTTATAATAAAAATCTTTTTTTTAGGGTATTTTTTCTTAAATTCTTCAAAAATAAAGTTTTTCATTTCTTCATCCAAAAGATCTGATTTGGATAGAGCGATTATTTCATCTTTTTTTTCTAGACTTTTTGAAAATAGTTTAAGTTCTTTTCTTATACTTAGATAATCTTTAAAAACCTTATCAAGTCTAGATGAGTCAAGTAAATGTAATAAAACTCATGTTCTTTCTATATGTTTTAAAAACTCTATTCATAATCATTTTCATTTACTAGCTCAGGGTATAAGTCATGGAACATCTTCTAATATTAATGATTTACCTTTATGGTCTAAAACTCAAAGGTTGGGTGTTAATGTTGTAAATGGATAATCTCAAATTTTTGGTGTTACATTTGTAACATTTCAAATAAATGTAGATTTTCAAGAACTGGGTATTCATATTATTCATATATCTGCTACCAGTTTCAGTTCTAATTTCAAGTTTTTTTCTTCACTAATATCTCATAATTCTGCAAATGCTGGTGCTTGTCTAGTGCTAGAGCAAAAATGTGCATTTCAAAATCATCATCTTCAACCACGAGCAACTAATAATTTAGAATTATTTACACTAAGGTCTGCTATTATTTCTCCTGTATTTATATCACGAACTATAGTTCAAACCGGAACTTTAAGAATTAAGTCTGGGGCATTTGCTCAAGATTTAGTGTTTGTTGCTCAATTTTCTCAAGATTGTGCTTTTAATATTTTTTTATGCCTATAATCAGAAAGGGTATTTATATTTGTTGTTGTTAATAAATATACATTTCATCAATTTCATCAATTTCATCCCCAAGGTCAGCCTTTGGGTATATACTTTTCTCTTCTCCATGATATAAGACCATCTCATCATTTTCAAGAAATTACTTTTATGTCAACTTCATCTATAAACAAAATATTTTTATTAACTATTAATAATTTAGAATTACATGTTTCTAAGTTCAATTAATTTAATATTTCTAAACAAATATTAAATGGTATCCCCAGCTGGAATCGAACCAACATCTAACCCTTAGGAGGGGTTTGTTCTATCCATTGAACTATGAGGACAAAAATACTTTAGTAATACGCAAAAAATATAAAACCACAAATTATAAAAAGAAATACGATAAATATTATAAGTAATTTAGTGGTATTTTTCTCATATTTAAGCTCTTGTGCTGTTTTTTGGTTTAACAATAATTCTTTTTCCAATTTCTCTGAAAGTTCTTTTTTTGATTGCTCAGATAAAAATTGAACTTTCTTATATTCCATCAAATCAACGCTGTTATCTTTTTCTTGTTCTGCTTTTCAAAGTTTTACGGAAAGTTCTTGTATTTTTTCATCTTTTTGTTTAATTTCTTCTCTAAAACCAGAGTATATATTTTCAAAAGCTGAAACAATCTTATCATAATCATTTTTCTTAAAAATACTAGATTTGCTAGAACTATTATCACTAATTTGTTCATTATCAGATACAATGATATTTTGAATAACTTTAGAACCTGAATTTAAAGCATTTACATCATCACTATTTAATAAAACTGTTTTTCAATCTTTTTTAGATCTTATTTTTCAGTTTTTTATATATCTATCAATACTTCTAGTTGACATAGCTAAAATATCAGCGGCTTCTTGTCTACTAATGTTATACACGAGCAAAAGAGTTAATTTTTAAAATAAAATTATATATTTTATTTAGTTTTTTGCAAATTTAGCTCATCTATAAAAAATGGCTAAAAATAGAAAAAGAAGTATTGTTATATATGTATATTCAAAAATATGTAAAAATATATTCATTATTAATACTCAAATAAACATTAAAAATATATAATGGTTATTGTTTCTATAGAGGTTTAACAAAATATTTCATAATATAGCCATAAATAATATAAAATAAATAAGGCCTCACTCAACTAAAATTTGAACAAACCAACTTTCTGGGATATGGTATCTATCTGTTTCTAGGCTTTGTTTTTCATTTGTTACACTTCTATATGCTGGTCAAGCTGTTGCTAGTCCAGCTCATAGAGGTTTTTCTAAAAATCTATCAAATCATATGTTCATTCTAATAATATGTCCTGATGTAGAACTACTTCTAAGAAAAACATTATGTATTTTGTCTTGAAATATATATGAAATAGTTCAAATTAAAATAATTCATAACAAAGATAAAATAATAAGGGGTTTCTTAAAATATTTCAGTATATATTTAATATTTAAAATAAAAAATAGTGCTCAAGCTATTAAAACTCAAAGCATTGCAGCTCTTGAATATGTTAAAAAAATAAATGTCATCAATATTGCTGTTCAAAGCAACACTGAAAAATCAATATTTTTTCTATTTATATGTAAAAATAATCAGCTTAAAAGTATTAAAAAATATCACATAGCTAAAGGGCTATCAAGTATTCACTGAAATCTTCTTATTCAGCTAGCTTCTACTCATTGATAAATTGGGATTCATCAACCAAATCAAAATTGGGTAACTTGAATTGTAAATCAAAATAAACTCAATATTTCTTCTCATAATATAAACTTAACCATGATTCATAAAAATAAACTAATTCCTCAACAAACTAAAAATAGTTTAATTAAATTTAGAGTTTTTTCTTTAAGAAATACTTTTGAATGTTTAAATATTAAAAAAACAACAAATCAAAGAAAGTCATATCTTCATCAGTATAAAATATTTGAAAATCACAATCAGTTTAAAAGCGTTATGCTTATTCAATATAATATAAATCAAAAAATAAGGTAATCTATTATGCCCAGTTTAATTTTATATTTACTGTTTTTTTTATTAAAAAAATATTCATATAAAAAAGAAAAAAACAACAAAATCACTAAAAATTCTTTTATAAAAAAACCAAAAAAACCAAAACCTATAACTTTATCAAAATATACTTTTATTATAACATAAAAAGGTAGTACTATTATTAGAGATTTTGTTATAAGGGTAAATAAGTTTGTATTTTTAAGAAAAGGTATGTTCATAAAAATATATAATAATTAATAAATTTATTATACTAAGTATAGAATAATAGTCAAAATAAAAACACTTCATATAAAAGTGTTTTTATAAATCTGAAAAGTCAGCTGGTATTTCTTCTGGAGAGCTATTAATTATATTTGATGTATCATAACTATTTGAGCCAAAAATATTAGTTCATATTTGCTCAATTTTCTCAAGTATCCTAGAAGGTTTTGCATATCTTTCTACATCTATTCAAAGTAGCTTACCAAGTATTGGGAATAAAAATATTGATGCTACTGTTATTATAAGTCAAAAAACAGCATATCTTATAGTATTTACTGCTGGCTTTATTTTCTCTTCTTTTCATCATGATAAAATAAGAAGTAATCATCAGTATAAAACAAAAACTATCGAAAGAATTCAAGCAGATAAAACAAAAATAGATATTACGAGCAAAACAAAATCTCAAAACTCCATATTATTAGAAAATATAGGAGAATTAACAACTGTACTTGTTGTGATATCCATAGATGCTTGTGCTTTATTTATAAATGACATAATTTTTAATTAATTATTTAACATAAAATAATTATAAAGTTTATAGCTTAGATAAGTATAAAAATTTGTTAATCTAACACTTTTAGGTTTATTTTCTTATCAATTTTTATTCATAATACTTTAAGTATAGATCTGATTGAATTAACTGTATTTCATGATTTTCATATAATAAGTCACATATCTTCACTGTTAACTTTTAGTGTTAATAAAACTCAAAGCTCATCTTCTTCTCTAGTTATTTTTATGTCTAGAGGATTTTTAACTATGTTTTCTATCAAAAATTGTAAAAATTCAACTTCTTTGTTCATATTTAATATATAAAATTATATAATAATATTAATAATTATAGTAAAAAAAATAAAACCTTCAAGTAAAATATGAAGGTCCTACCTTTATATTGATATATTATTAGATTTAACTAACTTTTGAATTCTTGGAGACAGTAAAACACCATTGGAAACAAATTTTTTTATTTTTTCTATATCTTTTAATTTGAATTCTTTAGTAATCGGATTATAAAAACCTAAAACTTCTTTATATCAATGTTTTGCAGCAGCGCTATGTTCAGTTAGAACAATTCTAAAAAATGCGCTATCTTTTTTTCAAGCTCTAGATAATCTTATTTTTAACATAATAATTACTTTATAATTTAATTTTTAAAATTGAGAGTTATATAAATAAAAATAAACATTTTTATTTATATAACTTCCAATTTTTAGTTTTTAATAATTTTGGTTTTTAAAATCAAAACTTTGAGAACAATATTTTTCATTTTTAAGCAGAATTTTAATGGTGCCCAAACCGGGAATCGAACCCGGACTACCGAAGTAACAAGATTTTAAGTCTTGCGTGTCTACCAATTCCACCATCTGGGCAATCAATATATAAAATTTAATTTTACATATTTTTTATATTAACCCGTTTTTTCTTAAAGTTCTTAGTCATTTGGCAGAAACTCTAATCTTAAAGGTTAGTCCTGTTTTTGGGTCTTTAATATTTTTATAAAAAAGATTTGGAAAAAATTTTCTTTTAGTGGCTCTCATAGAATGACTTCTTCTATTTCAAACGGCTGTTTTTTTTCAAGTAATTTGACATATTCTTGACAT
>CAWUJK010000035.1:0-12262 GCA_963922865.1 uncultured bacterium
ATCTATCTCAATTATTTCAACCTCCATCTCAGCCTCATCAATTATCTCATCCTCACTCAGTTCATGGGGTTGAACTGTCTTCTTCTGAGCTATTTTCTGAACTGTTTTTTGTTGATTTTTTATCTTTGCGCTCAATTTCTCATGTAAGAGCTACTCATAAGCTAATTACTTCATAGTTTGGATTATAAAGTTCACTTGTGCTGCTTGCTAAAATACTATTTTTTTTAGGAGCTATAATAATTTTTGGTTTAGTTTTTATTTTAAGGTCTTTTAATATTATAGAATCATTAAGACATTCTCACATCTTACAATAAGCTAATTTATAATCTATAGATATTAAATCATTTCAACCTGAGTTTATAAATTCTTTAACTTGTTTTAATGTTTTTAGTTTTGCTCAGTTAGAGTTTAGACTAGATTTAATATTTTCAAGAATAATGTTTGGTATAGAATCAACTACTTCCGGAGATTTTCAATTTATTTCTATAAAATCTTTTCATCAAGTAGATGCTATATTGTATACTCAAGTATATGGCATAATTCATTTTACATTTATTGCTCAGCTTGCTTTTCTAGATTCAACTCAAGTGAATGCCATACTTCCATCAGATATAGTTTTAAAACTATATTGTTTAGAGCTACCATTTGAAGCATACCATTGTTCTCTAGCTTTTTGTATTTGTGGTAATAGCTTAGGAAATTCTCTAGAAAATTGTTTATCAAAATATTTTGCTCTTTTATTATCTTTGTCATATAGAGATATAGTTTTTTTCTCTCATGCTACTTCTATTTTATCATCCTCATCAATATTTTGTAATGCTCATTTTTTCATAAGATTACTAGAAATGGATTGAAGTATTAAAACTTTTTCAGTATCGTTTTTAACTGTATTCAAACTATTTAATAGTCCTATTACTTGAGATTCCTGTCATCTTTCTTTAGCGTATTGCTTAAATCATGGGTATTTTACAACTTTGTTAAATTGTGTCCATACTTTAGAAAGACTGGTTTTTCAAGTTGTTTTATAGTCAAAAATCATTCTTTGTAATTTTTGCATACCTATAGTCTTTTTGTGATTCAAAGCGTCTACCCCTACTATATTAAACAAGTTACGCCTTATATTTTTAGTAGATTCTATAGCTTCTAATCATAAAATTTGTTCTGTTTTTCAAACGGGTAAGCTAGATTTATTTTCACTTATAGAGCTTGTTATATTGGTAGTTTTGGTTGGTATATATAGTCCATTTATGTTTTTTAGTCATCATTTTATAACTATTGTTCTAGATACCCCTTGGCTTGTAGTATGTTCATCTATGATAAGATTTGATAAATCTCAAGAAAGATATATCTTATCATTTACTATTTCAAGTTGAGTTTTTCACAAAGAATTAGAAACATTGTATAGAGATGAATTTGGTATCATAACTACTTTTTTCCCTTTATACTGGGTAATTTCCATTCAGATTCTACCAATATCAATACTTTTACTTGATATACTTCTTTCTCTATCTATAGAGTGTAGAACTTTATTCCAGTTTGTAGATATTTTTTCTCATCAAACGCTAAGGTATGGTATAGGAAGAAATCAAGCTAAAAGTGCTATTCAAACACCAAATGAAGTAAGTTTTATTCCTTGAGCATTAGAATATAATCTATTTTCATAATAACCTAGGTAACCTGTCATCATATCTTTTAAAAATTTTTCACTGTATGGTTTTGTTTTAGCGTAAAAATCATAAGAATTTTTCATCTCAGCATAAATTTGCGAATCTAATAATTTATCTGTGGATTTTGAGTAAAAACTACTTTGTTCAAAGGATTTTCAAGCTTTTATGTCAAGTGATACTTTTTTTAGTAATTTTGACATATTATTTGTCATTTTTTCTATTCACTCTGAGCTTTTTTCATTAACTATTCTAGAAGAAATTCATATGTTTCATCCTAAAAGACTTATTCAAGCATAAGAAGAGGTAGCTGTTTTACTTTTTATTGTTTTAGGATAGATGCTAGTAAATTCATCTATTTTAGCTGGTTGTTTATATACTCAAGATAGAGTTGGAATTATAAGGTAGGGTTGACTCCAAGTAACTTTGAAATTATTTTTTTCAAGTATTTTTTTGGATATTGAAATTCAAGGTATTCCATTGATAAGTCAAACCTGAAGACTATCAAAGAATAAGTCAAGTTTTCTTATATCAAAACTAGATCAAACTCCAATAGAATTAGGACATAATAAAATTCATAATGCTTCTAGTTTTAAGGCTTTTGTATCAACTCATTCAAATCTTTTAAGTACGGTTTCAACATAATTATCAACTTTATTACATATTTTTCTTGAATATTCATGTCTATCGCTATAAATTCTTTCATTAGCTTTTTCAACTCATTGGGAGATCAATAATTCTGATGGTTTTATTCATCTACTAAGTGCTACTCATAAAACTCTTTGAAATTTTTCTCTTGCTAAAAATAGATTTTTGCTCATCTCTAAACTAAAAGAATCAATAGTTCAAAGATTTAGGTTTTTAAATAAAGTTTCAACTCAACTAGATGTAAGACTCTCAAACACATGAAAATCCATTTGTAATTCTCAAACATAAAAATTTTTATCTAGGCTAAGTTTAGCATTTTTATCAAAATCAAATAACATTCTTACTTTGTCTTTTGCTAAAAGGCTAGGAATTTTATTTTGTGTTTTTAAATAATCTTCTATAACTCAAATAACAACAGATACTTCCTCATATCACAGTATTCCATCTGGTTCATATCCATATTTTTCAAGAACTTTTGCTGCTTTTGTGGTATTTCAATATTTTGGATGAAATAAAGAACCATAAACTACTCAAGACAAAGATTCTACACATAAGGCTTTTTGTAATGATTGGATTATGTTTTCTAGATTAGATGTTTTAAGTAAATGATTTAACGAACTTATATTAACAGATTCTAAAGCCTCATTTCTTTCTTTTCATCACATAGAAATTCATAAAACTACATTTCCATAAGATGAGGCTGTTTCTTTGGTATTTATTTCTTTAAAGTGTGAAATTTTTTTATCAGTTGTAGATAATCTTGCAACATCAAGTGCGTATTTTGTATTTGAACCCCATTTTTTATCTAAAGATAAAGGTTTTCAATTTTTTCACACATATCACATATTTCTCAATGCTTTTTGTAGTTCTCAAACTTTATTTTGATTTTTAGAATCTTTTTTTATGTCAAAATTAGCTACTATTTCTTCATTTGAAAGTTTTTCAATAGATTTTTTTATAGTTGGTTTATTTTGAGTTGTTTTTTTAATTGGGGTTTTTTTAATTGGGGGTTTTTTTCTAGGTTTATAACCTGTATTTTCCCAACCATAATGGTAGGCTTCCTCATCTCAAGCGTTATAGGCTGCTACTGATGATAAAATATCTGGTTTTGTAGGTTCTTGGTCAAATACTTTATATGTGTTAGTTCCCCAATCGTCTACTTCCAAAATATATTTATCTCACTTTTTTTTCAAAATAACATCGTAAAACTCATGATTGTCATTTGAGTCAAAATACCTATCTGCTTTAACATAGCTAAGTTTTTTTGACAGGGGTTTTTGATTGTCTATTTGTTTTTTTTGTTTTTTGTCTGAAGGTTTTACAACATCTTTTAATGGTTCAACAATAATAATGTTTTCATCAGTATCTATTGAAAGTGATTTTATAAATGGTTTATAACCTTCTTTCCATCATTTTGGAGCTGAATCAAAGTTACTATAATCTTTTAGTGATTGTTCTATTTGTTTTTGAGATGGTAAATAATCAAATACTTTATATGTATCATCAAAATAATCATCTACTGAAAGTATATATGATCATCATCTCTTTTCTAAATATACATCATAATTATCTGTTTTACCATTTCAATAAGTGAATTGTGCTTTTGTGTTAAGTTTTACTTTAGATCAAACAGATATAGATTTAGAAATACTTTGTGTTATAAGATTTTTCTCTTTAGAATACTTTTTGTTAATCGCAGAAAAAGCTTTATCATATTTCTTTTCAAGATTATCAAAGTAATCTTTATTAACAAATTGATTCAAATCAAAATAACCTTCTCAAATAGATTGTTTTAATTTATCAATTTTATCAATTAAATCAGAATTATCTCATTTCAAAGATTTTATTTTATCTGATAGGTTTTGTAGTTCATTACTATCTACCTTTTTATCTTTATTGGAATCAAAAATACTTAAACCTTCTCAAGAAGAGAATTCGTTTTTAATATTATAAATAAATAGCTTTCTTATAAGTTTTATTAAATTAAACATATACCATATGTTAAGTACTAAATTATTATTGTTTTTAAAATAACATTTACATAATAACATATAAAATAATAAAAAGTCTAGTATATTAACTAGACTTTTCTGTTTTTTATTTTTTAATTTAAATTCTTCTTTTTGATGCAAAGAATAATAAACCTGATAATATTAAAGCTAAAAGTAGAAGCAAAACTTCTTGAGGTCAAGTTTGAGGTAACTCCTTAGAAACTTCTTCTTGAGCTTTAGGTTCTTGAGAAGCTTTAGCTGATTTAAAAAGTACACATTCACTATGAGATGTGACAGTTTCAGAAGGTGTTCAAGCATCATCAACATGAACTTTTAAAACATATTTTAAAAGACCTGCGTTTTCTCAAGTATTTGGAGTTTTATTTAGTTTAATTGAATAACCCAACTTAGATTGAATCCAATCTACACTTTTATTAGGTTCTAATATGTAAAATCATACTTCATCATTATAAATAGATGATAATTTATCACTATATTCCCAAAAACCATCTTTAGTAGGCTCGTATGACCAAGCGGCTCAATTTAATGTTATCATCTCCACAGCACTATCAAGAGGATTTTCTCATTTTAACATATACATAGGTTTAGATGTCCCATTTAACCAAACATCTGTAAGTAGACCTAAACTATCATTTTCAGATTTAATTCATCCATCAAAACATTGAACACAAGAGTTCTCAGAAAAAACTCAATCACTACTACAACTAATTTCTTTATATTCAGCAAAAGAACTAGATATTGATATTGATAACAATATTATAGATGACAAAAGTATTTTTTTCATATTTAAAAAGATTTTTTCAAGTAAAATAAACACAAGGCTTATTTTATACATTTTCATATAAAATGTCAAAAAATATTTTAATTTTTTACTTAACTATTTCTTGATTTTATTTACTATTAATTGTTGTATTATCATAAACAAAGTACTTACACCCCAATAAAGTCAAAGTCAAGCTGGAAAATTATATGTAAAAACTGCTACCATAAGGGGCATTCAGTAAAGCATAAATTTTTGCATCATTTCAGGATCTGGCATGATAGAACTATAATCTTTTGCTCATGATTTTTTTTCTAAAACTACAGAATCTTTTTTTACTATAGGATTGTTTTTATAAGAAAGTTTTATTTGAATAAATTGCAATAATCAAACACTAACTCATAAAATTATTCAATGAATTCATCAAGATCACAGTAGGTTTACAATATAGAAATTATAGTCTATGGAAGATAAATTAAAATTTGTAAGAAAACTATATAAATAATATGCGTTTGATTGATCTTCTATGTAAAGTATTACATTATATATAACAAGTAGTATAGGCATTTGTATAAGTAAGAATCCACATGATCATACAGGATTAACCTTTTCTGTTTTGTATAGTTCCATCATTTTTTGTCACAAAACTTGAGGTTGTCATTTAAATTCTTCTTGGATTTTTTTGATTTTTGGTTGTATTGTTTGCAATTTTTTTTGAGACACTAGCATTTTATGTTGAGGCCATAAAAGTAGTATTCTCAAAAGTATTGTTATTGCAATAATAGCCCAACCAAAACTTCAGCTAAATACGTCACTTAAAAATATAATTAAATTATAGGCTGGTGAATAAAAAAGATATATGAATAGTTTCGTAAATGCTCATCTTGACTCAACTTCAAAAGAGCTTGATAGTTCATTTTCATCTAGTTTAGATTTTATTATGTAGTTTCATTTATCTTTAAATTTTTTATATTCACTTGAATAATCAACTTCTATTTTAAGTCAAGGTTTTATATTTTTTATATTATTTACACAAAAATCATCACTAAATTTAATTATAGTGTCTGTTTGTATATACTTTACTTTTAGGTCTTCACATACATTTATTTTTAACTGTTTTTCTGTTTTATTTTCAATGGAAAGTTTTACTCAGGCTGGTACTGTATATGAACTATCCAGTGTTTTAAATACAATGCTAGATTGTATATTTATTGGTTTATTGCTTTGATTATTAAATAGTGATATTATCAAAAACAAAAGCAAAAAGATTATTATAAAATCTAAGATTTTTTTCATTTATATTTAGTTATTTTCTAATTTTTTTTCCAAAAAGGATAAGTCTTTTTCAAATAAGACTATAGTTTCTTTATTTTTTTTATCAAGTTTAGTTTGTTTTTTTACTACAAAAACAAAATCATATCCTATATTTTTATTAGTTTTTGAACTAAAAATAGGGCTAGCGCTTATAAAATGGTAAAATTTTCTTCTGAAAAAGTTCCTAGATACATTGTTTGTTACAGATTTAGCTCATATAATTATAGAAAATCTATTAAAAGAAATATGGTTTGATTTAAAGTTTAGAACAATACCATAAGAAAAAAAAGGCTTACTTTTGTTTAAAACCTTTTTAACTTCTCTTTGTTTTAATCTATACTTCTTTTTTATCATAAAGTAACTATCCTCTTTTTCTTTTAATATAATTACCTTTTCAATCAAAAGGTGTTTTTTTAGCGCTACCTCAAGCGATTATATGCATTCTTGGTTTTCAGTTGATTTCTTGATATCTTTTTGGATATGAAACAGTTAGTTGATGTCTACCTTTTCTTCTTCTATTTTTCAAAATTTTTCTACCTGAAACAGTCAAGCTTCTTTTCAAAAAGCCATGAACTCTAAGTCTTTTTCTTTTCCTTAATTTACCTAACATTTTTCTAAATTTATATGTTAATTTTTAATATTGCTTAGCTATTTTATAAAAAAAGATTCTTATGTCAAAAAAAAATTAAATTATTTTTTATAATTTTTAATCTCATATGATTCACAAAGATTAGTTCATTTATAATCAGAATATTTTTTATAACAACTTTTTAAAAATAATGTTACTAATTTTTCTCAATATTTACATTCAAATACTTTATCTCAGGCACTAGAAAATTGATAAAATAAATCTTGATTTGTTTTATTGAAAGGTTTTGATATTTGAGTGTAAAATCATTCTTGGTATTCTGAAATATATTTATAATTTTTACATAAATTGTAAATCGTTTGTAAATTCATTCATCTAAGATATTTAAATTTTTTGTCTTGTCATATTTGATATTTAATGACTTCAAAAGTTGCATAATCCGCTCATATAACTTTTTTTGTTCAATAATAAATATTATATTCATCTTTATTATATCTAGTATTCTTATATTGAATTTTTACATCATATTTATTTCTTGGGTAATGTTTAAGAATATCATCTAACTCACTATTTTTTATGTTTTTAAAAGATTTTATTATATTTTTTCAAATATCTCCTCAACTAATTTGAACACTTTCAATAAATTTTATTGGTTCAAATGTATTTCAAACTCACTTTATTCTTTTTACTTCCCATTTATAACCAATACTATATAAATAATAATCATCCTTTGCAATATCTCAACTTTTTAAAAAATGGAATGTTTCTGGTGATTTAATAGTATCAATTTTATGAATTTTTTTAATACTTTTCACTCAAGAACATCTTCAATGTATATAACTACATTCAATTTCTATATAATAAACTCCATTTTTATCTGACATAAAATTATTATCTACATGCTTAAAGCTGTGTCCATCAATTCATATTAATTTTTTATCTCACAAAAATATATTTCCATTTTTTTTATAAATATTTCAGTAAAAATATCAAATCTTTTCTCATAAATTTTGTTTAATTGGTTGTTGATTTTCAATTCATATATAATAAGAACTATCTTTAGGATTATAATCTTGATTTGCATTTTTTTGAACATAATTTTTATTGGTTCAGACTATTTCTTTGTCACTTGAACAAGAAAATAATAGGGAAAATAACATATATACAATTATTTTTTTCAAAATAGTTAATTATTTATTAAAATAAGTTTTTTATTTCTAAGAAATGGACGTTCCTTCATTCTCTCAAAATATAGCATTTAGGATAGCATTTTTTTTGTTCATGCTAACAACTTTTACCAACATACTATTTTCTTTGGCTAGTGCTATAGATGTTGCATCCATAACTTTTAAGTTTTTTGTAATTACTTCATCATAACTAGCTTTTTTTATAAAATTGGCATCTTTATATTTAAGTGGATCTTTATCATAAACTCAATCTACTTTTGTTGCTTTTATCATCATATCTGCTTCTATTTCTAATGCTCTTAATACTCAAGCTGTATCTGTTGTAAAATATGGATTTCATGTTCATCATCAAAAAATTACCACGCGTCATTTCTTCAAACTTTTTATGGTTTTTGGTTTATTAAATCTTTCACTTATTCAATCAATGGCAAAAGAGTTTACTTGTTTCACTTCAACTAAATTTCTAGATAATACATCTGCTAAAGCTATTGCATTTATGTTTATAGCTAACATTCACATATTATCAGCATTACATCTATCTATATTTATTTTTTCAATTTCTGCTCATCTTATAAAGTTTCAAGCTCATACTACTATAGCTATTTCCACTCCTTTTTCTATTAACTGCTTTATCATCTCACAAACAGAATTGATAACTACATAATCAAGTCATTCACCTTTTTCTCAGGCTAGTGCTTCTCAAGATATTTTTAGCAATACTCTCATTTTAATAATTTATATTAGGGTATTTAAATTTTTAGATATTTTATAAAAAACTTCCCTTAATGCAAGAGAAGTTTTTTATTATCTAACTATTTCTTTGAAGAGTTTATCTGTAATTTTTACTATTTCAAAGTTTTCATTTTCTTTTTTTAGTTTATCGTTTAATTCGCTCATCTCTACAGAAACGCTTTCACCTCTAGAGTCAAATTTTTTAATTTCTAGAATTCATTTTAAAGAATGTTTAAAATCAAAATAATATTTTTCATATATGTATTGATTTTGATTTTTCCTCAAAACATAAAAACTTATTCATGAATCTTTTTTAGAATTATCTATATTTCTATAGCTATTCCAATAAATGTATGATGAATCTAGATTTTTGTTAAGATATCAACTAGAATCTGATTTCCAAATATCTTCTATTTTTAATTCAGATGCGGAAAAATTTTCTTTTTTAATTACAAGTCAAGATATATTTGAATAGGTTATTTTTCAATCTCAAAGACTTAATGGTTTTCAAAAACTATTAGAAACTGGCATACCTAAATAACTAGAGCTAGAAGAGTTTCAAATCATTTTTTTATCATATGTTATTTTTTCTGATGCTATATCATTGTTCTCATCTTGTTCTCAAAGGTTTTCTGGAATATTTATATTTAATTGTATTTTTGATATATCGTTTCAAACATAGGACTCAATAAGGTACTCATTGTTTCAATAATCTATATTTCTAAAGGTTTTTGCATTGGCATTGTATTCAAAGGATTCGTCTCATTTTTTAAATTTATTTAATTCATATCTATCATTTGGAAAATCTGAACTTGCATTTTTAAAATTTATAATGATTTTATCAACATCTTTATTTAATACTTTTCAAGTTATTTTTATTTTCTCTGTTATTTTTTCTACTTTGGATTCTAAGTCATCTATTTCTATAAAATTTTTATTATCAAATTTACTTATACTATAATCTGGTTTTGCAATATTTTTTTCTTTTTTTTGAGTTGTTTTATTTTTGTTTTCTAGTTTATCTGTTTCAGTATCATCTATTATTCACATCTCTTTTTTGGCTTTTTTAATTGATTCATTATTTTTTGATATGTCATAAAAATACCAAGCTGCTCAAATTATAAGTATTAATACAATAAAATTTTTCATAATATACTTTTTTTAACAAATAAGTTTGTATATATTATAGTTTTAGTAATTTTTTTTGCAAGAATAAAAAAGATATGAATAAAATACTTAGATTTTTACAACCAAAATATTTCAAATATTTTTTGGTTTATTCATGGCATATTTAATATTTTTTCTTTTAGGGGTTCATTTTTATACACACTTTGTAAAAAGTCTAGCACTACTTTGTCTTTTGTTAGTTTTTCTATTTCTCTTAGAAATTTAATATCTTCTCTAAAGCGCATTATTGTATATATATATATATCTCTATCTATATATAATTTTAACATTTTTAATCTATTCTTTTTTTTCATCTTAAAAGAATTTCAATAGTATAATCTTAAATTATTTGTGTTTTTTGAATATTTAAAAGTATTTATTTTATTTTCTATACTGAATGAATTAATAAAATCTAATTTTCATTTTCATTCACAAATTCCCCATTCATATTTAGGTGGTAATCAATGATCATAATAACTAAAACAATACTTTTCAATATTCTTAATATATTTATCAATACTAAAACTTAAATCCCAGTTTCTATTTTGTAGGAAGTTTGGAGTAAAATAATATGAGTTTGGTGAAAAAATATAAAATATAACTATTGACAGTATTCATGTAGATAGCATTAATTTTGCGTTTTTTTGTTTTTGCTTTTCTTTTTTTATCTTTCTTCACTTTATTAATAAATAAATCCAAATTATAAAGAAAAATACAGATATATATCATGCACTTGTCCAGTAATAATCTATAATCAAGTCTAAACATAAATCTATGAAAAATCATCATGAACATCACCAGCGTATATGTAATCATATATTCCAAAGAATCAGTATCAACAAAAGTCATATTAGTATATATAATTTTGAAAGTGTGCTGTATCTTATCTTTTTTTCTTTTTTCATTTTTTATTTATTTAAACTAAAGTAATTCTACTAACTTATCAATCAAATATTCCATTTTCACTCTATAATAATCATTTTTGGCTTATTCAAAAAATATTGTTTATTTTTTGATAAACTTTTTTTGATTTGTTTTAAGGTGTTTTTTGAATATTTTTTTTGTAATAATTTAACTACTTTTTTTACTTTGGGTTTATAATCTTTTTCTAAAGTTTTTCTTATGTTTTTTCTATATTTTTCATATTTTTGTTTTGTTTCTCTATCTTTTCTTTTTTGTTTTTTTAATTTTTTGTTTTTTGAACTTCATCATCAGTAGCTTTTTGTTTGTGTATTTGATTCATCATTAATCTCATTAGTTTGTTTTTGTTGCTCTAATTCTTTTTTTCTATCTATATTACTTTCTGTTATTTTGTATTCTATTTTTTTGTTTTCTTTTTCATCTATTTGATAATTTTCTCATATATCTTTTTTGGCATTTCAAGTTATTACTACTGTTTCTCATGAACCACTACTTACTCAATTTTCATCTTGCTTTATTTGTTGTATAGTTATATTGTATTCTCAATCTCATGTTCCATATGTTTTTATTTTATGGTTTACTTTTTTATCTTTTTCTAATGGGATAAGAAAAAATTCTGCTTGTCATGAATTTTTTGTATCTCAGCTTGTCCAAGCTCACGGGATTTCATTTATTATTAATCATGTTTCTGGATCTATTCATATTTTTCTTCATTGGGAGTCTTCTATTATTGTGTTTATTGGGGATAGTATTTCATACCTCATGATAGATTTTAGTTCGTTTCAGTATTTTATTTCTTTTCTATCTTTTTGTTTTCAGTTTTTGACATTTTCTATAAATTTTTCACTTTCAGATCTATCTTCTCATTCTTTTTTTTGTTCAAAAAAATGATTGTATTGAAACTGAAACATATTATTTAGTTTTTCATTATTTTGTATTCAATGAGTAGTTATCTTTTTAATACTTCAATTATTGTTGTATTCTAAATGTGTAGTAGAATAATCCACATACCCCAAATTTTCATATATTAAATCTCTTTCTTGTTCTATTTGGGTTTTAGTATTATCTTTATTTCTAATATTTTTTCATGTTATCTCTTCAAATATCCTTATAGAACTCATAGTTGGCATTCTTTTATGACTACACATCTCTAAATAATTTGCTCACATTTTTTTAGATATAGCATTTTCTTCTCAGTTTTCATCTAGACATGTTATTTCTTCTTGTTTGTATTTTCAGCTTTGTTTAAGTTTTTCTATATTTAGCTC
>CAWUJK010000036.1:0-11866 GCA_963922865.1 uncultured bacterium
CTTGAATAAGGGTAGAAAAAAGTAATATTTGAAGATTAAATAGATATATAAATAAAGATTATGAAGAAGAAATAATAAATACATGAAGTTGAGAAACAACAAGGCAAATTAAATACATATATTTTGGTAACAAGAAACTAGCGACAATAGAGAAAGAAGAAGATAATGAAGAAAAGATAATCTATCATCATGAAGACCATTTGTGATGATGAAATATAGATATAAATCAACATTGAGAGATATTACAGGTATTAGATTATTATCCTTACTGAGGTATAAGGAAAGAGATAAACACTACGGATTATGAGAATAAATATAGGTTTTGATGAAAGGAAGAGGATAAGGAAACGGGCTTACAATATTTTGAGGCTAGGTATTATGCTAATGGGATATGAAGATTTAGGAGTTTGGATAGAGTATTTTGGGAAGTTGGAAATACAAAGAGATGAAAAAAATTTTTGATTAATCCACAATCATTGAACTGATACTCATATTGAATAAATAACCCATTATTAAATACAGATAAGAGCGGAGAAACTTACCAAAACTTTCGATTGGATTTTACAAATATAGTATGAAGTAATAGTATAAGGAACTTTGATATATGAGCTAATGAATTTATAGAAGAGTTATCAAGAATTTCGTGAGAAATATTGCTAGAATGAGCTATTACTTTATCTTGATGAGAACCATGAACAAGGACTACATTAAAGATTTTGGGGAAGAGTAAGAAGGGTGGTAAAAATAAAAATAATTCTAATTGGGGCAAAAGTAAAAAGTATAGTAAAGCTACTGATACTATACTATGAAATAAAAATAAGTTTATGAAAACTAATAGAAGTACTTGAACTACTTCTATATATAAGTGAAAGGAAAATTGAAATTATTATTATCTTGATACTATGCATAAAAATCATTTAGAAGTTTTTAATAAAAAATGACAACATATTTGAGAAGCAAATCCTATTAATTGAAAAATTATTAAATGAACAATTGACAAAAATAAAACTTTAAAAATTAAATAATTGAATTATGTCAAAAAAGAAATATTGTTGTGATAAGATGAGAGATGAGTTTGAAGATTGGAATTGTGATCAACATTTTGATAAATACGAATGCCCTGATGCTGTTATTGATTATACTGAAAGGTTAGATGAATATTGAATTATTATTCATTGAACACCATCTTATAATGTTATAAATTATTGTCCTTGGTGTTGACTTGAACTAAAAAGTAAAAGAGAATTGTGGTTTAATGAATTAGAAAAATTATGATTTTCTGATCCTATTTTTGATGAAAATATTCCTGAAGAATATAAATCAAATAAATGGTATAACTAAAAATTTTGAAGCTAGGTATTATGCTAATGGGATATGAAGATTTAGGAGTTTGGATAGAGTATTTTGGGAGATATGAGAGAGTAAGAATTGAGTAACATCGCTTTATATACCACAGCTTCAAAATAGTTATAGTTATGTGTGAAACAATCCAATTAAATATACAGATAAGAGTTGAGAATATATAGATGTATTGGTGGATTGAGGAGTAGCAAGTATATGATATTGGTATTGATACGCAACGGATGATAAACTTATGATGCAAGTTTGAGAGGAGATGTTGAAAGATACACTTAAATGAGCATTAAATCCAGTAAAGAAGATTAAGAAGGTAAAAAAAGGTTTTGATGATGTGAAGAAGGGAGTTGATAAAATGAAGAAATGATTTTTTAAAGATACAAACTATACAAATAAAGTAAAAAATGACATGAAAAAAGATAAGTATCATGGTTTCCCAAAAATTATAGATAAACAAGCTGAAAAATCATGAAAAATTGAAAACTTTAAATGATGAGATTGAAAAACCTACCAAAAATTATCAATACCTTGAACTTTAAATTGAAAACAATGAAAATATGAATACATAAAAGATAATAAATGAAACATAAATCATCGTTTATTTAATGATAAATACAAAAAATAATAATATGAATAAAGAAATAGTAGATCTTTTTTTAAAAACTTGAAATAGAATTTGAAACTATGAAAAAGTTTGTATCTCTGATATAGGATTTTTATATAAATATTTTACTAACCTACTTGATTTACTAGAAAAGGAAGAAATTTACATTAAATATATTGAAATGTTTGACATAAAATCATTTAATTTTATTCCTCCTGACTTTTCATTTTCAGGGAGTGGTAATATCAATGATAATTTTTTAGAAATACACAAATTTTTAAAAAGATTTGATAAGTCATTTTTAAATAAAATGTTATTTAATTTGCATTTTTTAGATTCCAAGCAGGAAGAAAAAATAAACTATTTTTTGAGAAAAAAATATGAAAAAAACAACAAACATAATTTTACTAAGGAAGATAAATTAATTATGGGTTGGGAATTTATAGATTAATATTGGCTTACAATATTTTGAAGCTAGATATTATGCTAATGAGATATGAAGATTTAGGAGTTTGGATAGAGTGTTTTGGGAAGTTGGAAGTACAAAGAGATGAAAAAAATTTTTGATTAATCCACAATCATTGAACTGATACTCATATTGAATAAATAACCCATTATTAAATACGGATAAGAGCGGAGAAACTTACCAAAACTTTCGATTAGATTTTACAAATATAGTATGAAGTAATAACATAAGGAACTTTGAGATATGAGCTAATGAATTTATAAAAGAGTTATCAAGAATTTCGTGAGAAATATTGATAGAATGAGCTATTACTTTAGCTTGATGAGAACCATGAACAAGGACTACATCAAAGATTTTGGGGAAGAGTAAGAAGGTTGAGAAAAAGATAAGTAAACAAAAACAAAATAAGCATATTAAAGGAACTAAGGAAAATGAGCAAGCTACTAAAAATTGAGAGAATAAATCTACTTGGAAAAATTCTAATGATGCAGACAAACTTACTAAAGAAGCATATGAAAAATGAACTCCTGTCCCATGAAAACCATATCAGAAGATTTATGAAACTAATAAGGAAATTTGAAATAACTGAGAAACTAAAATTAAAGTCCATGATTCAAAAACATGAATTTATTGACACCCTAATAAATAAAATTATGAGTTAATATATGAAAAATCCTTTTAAAAAACCAGTAAAAACTTTAATAGAAGATCTTGAAAATTATGATTATTTGCTTTGAGACTTGGAAATCTGAGATTTTTATGAAAATAATTTTTTAGTGTATATTAATGATGATAGTTTTAAATCTAAATTTCCAATAACACATAACTTTTTATTGTTGTTATGTATTATAGGCTATGTTGATATACTTGATGGAAGTTCTTATATTAACAATAGAAAAGAGTGGTATAAATCTTTTGACTATATCGTAGAAGAGCATTTGAAACTAAATAATAAAAATATTATTACTGAAATTCTAGCCTGAGTTAGATTGTCTTGTATAAGATTTTTAAATGAATTAGATTATGATAAAGAATATGAATCCATTAGTCTTTTAAATGCAAGAAACTCTTTAATTCCTATTATGAAATATTTATACTCTGTATCTGATGAATTCAAATAATTATTGTAATATATTTCCATATAATAAAAAACATAATAAACACAAAAACAAACATAAATTTGATTGAAAACAAACAAACTTGCAATATTTTGAAACTAAAACTAATTTTAAACAACAATTTAACTAAAAAAGCTAACTTTCCTTAGCTTTTTTAGTTTTTTTGATTATAAATATAATCATATTAATTAATAATTTATACAAACCATGAATTATAAACAAACCTACAAACTAATTTTTTATATAATATAAAAACATATAAAAAAAATATTATAACCTTAACCATAAAAAATTATGTTAGAAAACAATGATAAAATCCTATCAAACCTTATAGAAAAAGAAACAACAAGACAAGAAAATGAAATTGAGTTAATAGCATCAGAAAATTATGTATCAAAAGAAGTTTTGGAAGCAAACGGATCTATACTAACAAATAAATACTCAGAATGATACCCTTGAAAAAGATATTATTGATGATGTTGAATAATAGATGAAGTAGAGGATTTAGCAATACAAAGAGCAAAAGAATTATTTAAAGCCGAATATGTAAATGTTCAACCACTTTCATGAAGTCCAGCAAATATGGCAGTATATATGTGATTACTAAAACCAGGAGATAAAGTTTTATGATTGAGCCTAGACCAATGAGGACACCTAAGTCATGGACACCCCATGAATTTTTCATGAATACTATATGAAATGATACCATATTTTTTAGACAAACAAACAGAAACCATAGATATGGATGAACTTGAAAAACTAGCTCTAGAACATAAACCTAAAATGATACTAGCCTGATTTTCAGCATATTCAAGAAACCTAGATTGGAAAAGATTTAGAGAAATAGCAGACAAAATTTGAGCAATACTTTTTGCTGACATAGCACATATAGCTTGACTAATAGCTTGATGAGTTTTAGAAAACCCTGTACCATATTGTGATGTAGTTACAACAACAACACACAAAACACTTAGATGACCAAGATGATGAATGATTATGAGTAAGCAAAAATATGCATCTCAACTAGCTAGAGCAGTTTTTCCCTGATTACAATGATGACCACATCAAAACCTAATAGCAGCAAAAGCCACAGCATTTTTAGAAGCACTCAAACCAGAATTCAAAGATTATTGTAAACAATCAATAAAAAACGCACAAATCCTGTGAGAAGAACTTGCTAAATATTGATTTAAAATAATATCAAAATGAACCGATAACCATCTACTTTTGATAGATGTTTATAACAACTTCAAAGTTACATGAAAAGATGCTGAAAAAGCACTAGAAAAAGCTTGATTATCAGTAAATAAAAATATGGTACCATATGATGAAAGACCACCAATGAATCCAAGCGGAATTAGAGTTTGAACCCCAGCAGCTACAACAAGATGAATGAAAGAAAATGAGATGAAAATTATAGCTAAAATATTTAAAGAAGCCATACTTAACAAAGATGATGAAAATATTTTAAGTAAACTAAAAATAGAAGTTTTAGAACTATGTAAAAAATTTCCTATTTATTCTTAAAAATAAAAAAATTATGTGAACTTGGCTTGCTGGGTTTCACATAATTTTTTTATGCCCTAGATAAATATTGTTTAGTTCTAGTATCTATTTTTAATTTATCTCATTTTTTTATAAAAAGAGGAACTTGTATAACTAAACCAGTAGACATAGTAGCAGGTTTTTTTCCTCAATTAGCAGTATCTCATTTTTCACCTGGAGGAGTTTCAATAACCTCTAATACAGATGTTATATCCAAATTGACATTAATAGGATTTCAGTTAAATTCTTGTAACATTACCTTATCTCAATCTTGTAAAAAATACTCTGCTCAATCAAGAGCATCCTTTTTTATTTCCACCTGTTCAAAACTTGATTGATTCATAAAATAATAATTCTCTCAATCATTGTATAAATAATCATAACTATTTGTAGTAATATCAGCAGGTTCAAATTTATCATGATCTGAAAAAGTTTTAGGAATAGTTGCTCAAGTTAATAAATTTTTAGCTTTTATATTTATTATACTTCCACCCCTACCCATTACTTTTTGAGCATAGGATATACCCTCATAAGGTGCACCATCCATTATAAATTTTTTACCAGGTTTTAAATCACTTGCGTTGTACATAAAAATATATTTAATAAATAACTCAATTTTCTATTTTTGAGTAATCGCCACTTTTATACCAAGTGCAATTAAAATACTTCCAAATATTTTATTAAAGTATTTTTGAAATTTTAAAAAGATATTTTGTATATGCTTTCTAGAAAAAAAATATGAAATTATAAGATTGTATAAAAAAGTATTAATCGTTAGTATTAGACCAAGTGTTATTTGAAAAATAATACTTGTATCTGATGGGATAACTAGAGAGAATATTGATAAGTAAAAAAGAGTTACTTTGGGGTTAAGAATAGCCGACCATAATCACATTTGAAAACTTTGGAAGCTGGATATATATTTTTTGTTTTTTTTGTTTGAATCTATATTAATATTATTGTTTTTTGAAATTAATAATGTTAACCCTATGAAAATAAGGTATAATGCACCTATAATTTTTATAAAATTAAATAATACTATAGATTGAGATATAATTACAGCTATACCAAAAAAAGATAAAATAATATGACAAAAATTACCTATAGCAATTCAAAAACCAGTAAAAACCCCAATTTTATGAGAATATGATAAAGTATTTCTTATAATCATAATAAAATCTGGCCCTGGAGATAGTAGAGCGAATAGATGTAATAAAGAAACAGTTGATACTAGTATTATATTTTCCATAGTTTTCGAATTAAATTATAGTAATTTTTCTAGCTCCCTTATCAGAGGAATAGTAATTGTTTTACTCTTCTTGATAAGGGGTTGAGGGGTTATTTAGCAAACTCAATTACCCTTGTTTCTCTTATCAGGTTTACTTTTACTTCTCAAGGATAAGAAAGTTCTTCTTGTATATTTTCAGCAATAGCTTTTGCGGTATTTTGAGCATCTATATCTGATATAGTCTCTGCATCTACAAATACCCTTATTTCTCTTCAAGCACTTATAGCATAAGCTTTGCTAACTCAAGGGAAAGATGCTACTAAAGCCTCCATTTCTTGAACTCTTTTTATATATTGCTCTATAGCTTCTCTTCTTGCTCAAGGTCTAACAGAAGATATAGCATCAGCTATTTGTACTATTGCAGCTTCAAGAGATATAGAAAATTGTTCTCAGTGATGATTTTCTATCATATCAATTACCTTTGGTTTTAAACCATATTTTCTTCATAGTTTTCAACCAATTTCTGGATGAGTTCATTCTATTTCTTGATCTAAAGCTTTTCATATATCATGCAATAATCATCAAATTTTTACTGTTTTTGGGTCTGCTCATAAATCATGAGCTAAACTTTCAGCTATTATAGCAGTTTCTTTAGAATGTTTTAACATATTTTGTCCATAACTAGTTCTAAATCTAAGTTTTCATATAATAGGTATTATTTCATCTGGTAATCATTCAATACCCAACTCATCTAAAACCTTGCTTCAAAGCTCTTTTAATAATACCTCTGCATCGTTGGTCGTGTTAGCAACTATTTCCTCAATTCTTGCTGGTTGAATTCTTCAGTCTTCTATTAATTTCTCAAGAGATTTTTTAGCAATATATCTTTTATATAAATCAAAAGCAGAAATAAAAACACTATCAGGCGTATCATCAATAATTAAGGCTACTCAAGTTTCTTTTTCAAAAGTAGTTATATTTCTTCCTTCTTTTCATATAAGTTTACCTTTTAAATCATCACTTGGTATTTTTATAAGAGTTGTAGTTACCTCACTTATAACATCTCAAGCATATTGTTGAATAGATTTTAATATTATCTCTCTTGCTTGTTCTTTTTTAGATTCTTCTATCCTTTTTTTATGCTTCTTTATAATATCAATTCATTCAGACCCATACTTTTCTTCTATTTGTTTTAAAAATAAATCTTTAGCTTCTTGTTGTGTTAACTTAGATAACTCAGAAAGTTTTCATCCAAGCTCTATTTCCTTGCTTTTTAAATTTTCTGTTTTTTTCTTTAATTCTTCTTCCGTTTTTAGCATGCTCTCTCTTTTTTTGTCAATATAGTCAAGTTTTTCTTCTATTTTTCTTTCTCTTTCCAAAACCCTTGCTTCTATTTTTTCAGATTTTATAATGATGTTTTGTGCTTCTTGTTTTGAATCTTTAATTATGTTTTGTGACTCTTTTTGTGCTTTATCTAAAAGTTCTTCTCAGGCTTTTCTTTTTTCTTTAAACTTTGAATTCTCATATATGAAGAAAAAAACTGAAGCAAGAGCTGCTCACATTATAGTGAAAATAATTAATAATCATATTTGCATGGTGGTTTTATTTTAAAAATTAAAGTATTTATAAAATACTTTTTTATATCTAAAATACTCCCTTTATTAAACTAAGGGGGTTTTTATTTATAAATTCAAAAATGGATTTATTTTTAATATATGAAAATAGGCGTTCTTTTTTTAATTTATAGACTTTTTTTGTCTTTTTATTGCCTAGATTTATTTTAAAATTTGAATATTTTATAAATTTTTTATATTTGGTCTTTTTAAAAGTTTATATTTTTTTATAAACTTTTATTATACTAATGATTAGAAATAAAAAATCAATTAAAAAAACATCCTAAATTCTAGGATGTTTAAATATTTGTTTATAATGATAGAATTGTTTAATCTTCTTCTGGAAGTTTGAATCATCTTTCTTCTCTTATTTTTGTTGCAACATTAGTTGGAACTTCTTCATAATGATCAAATTCCATTCAATAAGTAGCTCTTCATTGAGATGCTGATCTTAGCTCTGTCATGTAACCAAACATTTCTGATAATGGAACAAATGCTGTAACAATTTTAGCTTGCCCTCTATCTCACATTTCTTCAATTCTACCTCTTTTAGAGTTAATTTGACCGATAATATCACCCATATACTCTTCGGGTGTATTAACTTCTACTTTCATTATAGGTTCAAGTAAAGTTGCTTGCGCTTTTCTACAAGCTTCTTGAAAAGCTTTAGAAGCTGCTAACTTAAATGATAACTCAGAACTATCAACATCATGAAATGAACCAAAAGTTAAAGTTGCTTTTATATCTACCATTTGATAACCAGCAACAAAACCTCTACTATATGCTTCATTTAATCATTTTTGTACACCTGGAATGTATTCTTTTGGTATTACTCAACCAACAATTTTGTTTACAAATTTGTTTGATGGTTTTTCTTTTAACTCTGAGTTAATATCGTCCTCATCTAGTTCTTTATATGGTTCAAATGTAATAACAACATGACCGTATTGTCCACGTCCTCAAGTTTGTTTAGAATATTTGTGTTCAACATCAGCTGCAACATTTTTGATTGTTTCTCTATAAGAAACTTGAGGAGAACCTACATTACACTCAACTCAAAACTCTCTTTTCATTCTATCAACTATTATATCAAGATGTAGTTCACCCATACCAGATATAATTGTTTGTCCTGTTTCTTCGTCTGATTTAACCTTAAAAGAAGGGTCTTCTTCTGCTAATTTACCAAGAGCTACTCACATCTTTTCTTGGTCTGCTTTTGATTTTGGCTCAACTGAAATAGAAATTACTGGTTCTGGAAATTCTATAGATTCAACTAAAAACTTATCATTTACATCACAAAGTGTATCTCAAGTTTTTGTTCATTTTAATCAAACTACTGCACCAATATTTCAAGCAGTAATTTCTGAGATTTCTACTCTATCATTTGCATGCATTTGTAAAAGTCTACCAACTCTTTCTTTTGATCCTGTTGTTGCGTTGTATATATATGAACCTGATTTTAGTGTTCAAGCATAAACTCTAGTAAATATTAGTTTTCAAACAAATGGATCAGTTGCAACTTTAAAGGCAATAGCTGCTAGAGCTGAGTTGTCATCTACTTTTATTTGTTTAATGTTTTCCCCAGTTTCTATATCTTTTGCATCTATCTGCCCCCCGTTTACATCAATAGGGGATGGTAGGAAATCAACAGCAGCATCAATAACCATTTGTACTCAAATATTTTGAAGCGCTGAACCACAAGTTACTGCGTACAGCTCATTATTACAGATAGCTATTCTTAATCATTTTTTTATTTCTTCTACTGATAAAGTTCATTCTTCAAAATATTTATTCATTAATTGCTCATCCATTTCAGCTACTTTTTCTATTAATTCAAGCTTATAAGCTTCACATTTGTCTTTTATGTTATCAGGTACATCTATTTGTGTTATTTTTTCACCAGAATCTCAATCAAAATGATAAGCTTTCATTTCAATAATATCAACTATACCTTCAAAAGTTTCAGCAGCTCAAATAGGGTATTGGATAGCTACTACTTTATTTCAAGCAAGTCTTTTTTTGATAGATTCTATGGTCATATCAAAATCACCTCACATTTTATCCATTTTATTTACAAAAGCGATTCTAGGAACACTATATTTATCTGCTTGTTTCCAAACGGTTTCGCTTTGAGGTTCTACTCATTGAGAAGCATCAAAAACTGCTACTCAACCATCTAAAACTCTAAGAGATCTTTCTACTTCTATAGTAAAATCAACATGTCATGGAGTGTCTATGATATTTATTTGATGTCATTTCCAAAAAGCTGTTGTTGCAGCGGAAGTAATAGTAATTCATCTTTCTTGTTCTTGTTCCATCCAGTCCATAGTTCCTTCTCCATCATGAGTTTCACCAATTTTGTGAATTTTACCAGTATAAAATAAAATTCTTTCAGTTGCTGTTGTTTTACCAGCATCAATATGGGCAATTATACCTATGTTTCTGATCTTGTCTAAAGAGACTTTTGGATTAGCCATATGTTTTAAATTAAAGTTAAATTTTTTAAAAAAAGAAAGCTTTCACAAGGTCTTTTTTTGTATGAGAATTCTAGTAAAAAGTTTGTGAAAGTCAAATTTAAGTTTTGTTTGATATCTTAATACAAATATATTAGGTATATAATATTATTATACTGATTTTTGAAAAATATTCAATCTATATCTTTTCTATGTCTAGGCTTTTTATTTTTTTGCTTACTTGTTTTAGTATGAAATTTGATATGTTTATAGATTCTTCTTGTTTTATGTTTATATTTATTTCTTTTAAGAAAAATATAAATATGCTGGAAACAAAATTTATTATTTCATCATTTTTATTTTCTAGCAGTTTTATTAGTCTTTTTGTTAATATATGAGAATAATCTGCTGAAATAGATAGTATGATGTCTTCTACCCAGTTGTTTATTCTATTTTTTACTTCACTATCTATATTTGAATCATCAAAATCTTTTGTTTGTTTTGATTCATAGCTAAACTTTATCTTTTCTAAGTTATTTGTTTCTCTTATCTTGTTTGATATTTCTATATATATAAGTGATAATATTGCTAGTAAAAAATTTGATGGATAACCTGCATCTATTAATTTGAAAAGGCTTTCTAATAAATCATCAAATTTTTTGTTTATGATAATTTTTACCAAAAAATTTGCTAAAAGCATATCTGCTTTTTTAGCTTTTTTTTCGTCTTTTTTTGTTCTTTTTATTCAATCTCAAGCTTTTTTAACTTGCTGTTTAAACTTTTCAGACATTTCTTTATTTGATTCTGCTGTATTTCAAGAATTTTCAGCGGAATTTATCTCTGGTGTGAATTCTTCTAAAGACATGTTTTATAGAAATATTTAATTAGATATTATTGTTTTTATTCTATCATAAATATAAAATATCACAAATAAAATTATTTAAAATCCCTATCTAGCTAAAATACCCCCTCTAATTTTCCTAAAGTTATGTAAGGAAGTTATATAGAAATTAATTAAAAATAACTTAATCTAAGCTTTCTAAGAAAATAACCCACCTAGCCTCCCTAAGATTAGGGAGGGACAGCTGCAAGGGTATTGATTTATTTGTAGCCCCTTTCCCTAATGTTAGGGAAAGGATTCAGGTATGGGTTACGTTAAATTTTTTATACTTAATATTCAATAAACGTCCATTAAAAAATCACAAAAACACTTGACAAGAAAAGAAAAAATTCAAGAATAGTATATTATATATAGTTAAATTTGAATATATGAAAAAACAAGGTAACAACACAACACAACACAACACAACACAACACAACACAACACAACACAACACAACACATAATGAACTAATTCGTTTAAAAAGAAGTAAAACGGATACTTTAAGATTGAATTTTTAATTCAAGCTTAAAGTATTTTTTTGCACACAAAAAAATAAAAACAAAAATAAATCTTTCTACCAATTATTTTATTTTCTAAGAA
>CAWUJK010000037.1:0-11862 GCA_963922865.1 uncultured bacterium
ATATATTTGTTTTATATTTGACAAAAATTAAGGTCAATAATATTCGCTAATTTTTTCAGTATGATAATTTATAGCTTCATTATTAAGGTAAGTCTCCTTTTGATCTTTTGTTAGTTCTATCATAAATTCTAGATTAATTATAGTATATATGTAATTAAACACTTCAATTTTAGTATCTTAAATTGTATATTCATCATAGGTAATTATATATATATTTATATTTGTTAGATAATTTATCACTTTCAATGTTCTTTATTCTTTCAAGAACTTTTGGAAAAACAATATTTATTTTATCTTCAGGAATATTAGATATAATTTTTCAATACTTTTTATCAAATTTATTTATATATAGTATGTAAGATTTTACATCACCTATCTTATAAAAATCAACTTCATATTTTTCTGGTAATATTTCAGATATTTCACTATCTTCGTATTTTTCTAAATCCTCTACTATTTCTAAATTATTATCTATAAATAATTCAAATCCTTTATTTGATTCAAAAGAAATAGTATTTTTATCAAAAATAGTATAGTCATTAAATAGTTGATAATCCTCATTTTCACTATACTTTATATAAATCTTATATTCATTAAGATCTAAGTCGGTAATTTGAATGAATAGAGGTTTAGTTATGGATATTCATCTTTTATGAGTTCAATTCTTTCAATTTTCATATAAGGCCCTATATATATTTCATGAATAAACTCCTCAACTAAAATCATTTGAATATATTTTATCTTTAGTTTTAGTTCATTTTTGAATTCATATTTTAAGTTGTCTATTTCATATTGTATAATAATTCTCTTTTGTTGAAGATGATGATATATATGAATATCAAGATCAACCTCATCATGAAGAACTACTTGAAGTAGATATAATTCTATCTAAAGGTATATCTATATGCAATGGTGTAGGTATAATTTCAAAAACTTGACCATGACTTCATAAGTTACTAGTTCAATCTAAATTATTAGTACCAGAACTAATAATTTTAGAAGGAAATGTATATCAACTCATTTCTACTCAACAAATATAATATTTTTTTCATACTGTTTCATAAGAAAAATATCTTCAATCTGAATTAGTAGTTACAGGATTAGGTTGAGCTTCTCAATGTAAAAATGGGAGTATAGCAGGTGATGTTTGTCATTTTTCACAAAATGTAATTTTTGCTCATATCAAAGGTTGTTTAGTGCTAGAATCATAAACTATACCAAAAGGGTCAGCTATGACCATATGTACAATATTACTAGATACATTATGTATAGTATCTAATATAACAAGTTCATTTTCTCAACCTGGAAGAGAAACATTTGAATTCACATTAGCATTACCAGATGAATCAAATTTTCACTCATATATTTCTGTCATAACTCTATTTCATAATACTTCAGCATAAGAGTAAACAGCAAAGGTGCTTAAAGGTTCTCATTTTGCTTTAAAAGAAATTGTTTGAGACTCAAATGAATAAATGTCTTTTACTCAGCTATATTTAGAATAAACTGAAGATTCATCAATTTCAGGGACAATTATAGAATTAGAAGAAACAGTAATATTACGAATATTATTTTTAGGTGTTCATCAAACCTCAAGATCTATGCTTAAATTTCATAATGGTTGAGATGTTGCTGTCTGTATGGTAAATATTCAATTATTATCTGTAGATCATGATGCGATATAAGTTGATCAAGAAGATGTCTTCTTGATTTTTACATTTGTATTAGGTTGAGCATATCAGAAAAAGGTTATTAAAGGCTCCACTGTTTTTCAGTCTCCAGGAGTAACAAGAATTCAAGAGCTATCTACATAAGCCACAAAACTTTTAGTAAGACTTTTGTTTGTAGCTATGTCTTCTAAATAATATTCAATATTATGATTAACTGATCAAGATAATGTATATTCAAAATCTATACTACAAGGATCTGTTAATATTTCTCTACCTATCTCTGTTCAATTATCCTTAACAATAAATTTTAATCAATTCTCGTAAGAACATGTTCATTTAAATTTTATTTTGTTCCAAGCAGATTGATGAGCTGAAGATATAATAGGTTCAGAAGGATTTGTGGTATCTATATTTTTTATCACAGGAGAAGAAATATATGAATTTCTTCAAGCCTTATCATAAGCGTTAAAACATAGCTTTTTATTATTATATAACTCATTATCAAGTAATATTCAACTTCATGAACTATAAATAGTTGGATAAGTTATAGATCAATCACAAGTCTCCGAAGTTTCAACTAAATTATATCAAAATCTCAATAAATTATCATCTGTAGCTGTAACTTTAAGAATTTTTCATGTATTAGTATATGAATCATCTATATTTTGTGTAATTGATAACACAGGATCAATAGTATCAATTAATATTTCATTAGTAGGACTATATGTATTATCATTTCATACATTATCTCTCAAATATATCTTAAGTTTTTTATTTCAATCTGAAGAAAAAGTATAAGAATTAGGTTTTGTGGTATTCCGTACACAACTAGAGCCCCTCAATGTAGATTCTAATACACACCATTCATATACATCAGATTCATCTGGATGTGTTATTTGAATATCTATTGCTCTAGTAGTAGAGTAAGTTGATCAACTATTATACAAAATACTATTTGGAAGTAATGGTGGAGTAGTATCTATCTTAAACTCTGGAATATCTAAAGAACTTGAGATATTTCATGCTAAATCTGTTACTGTAAAACTACAATTATTATAAGTTCAATCAGACAAACTATTAAGAGTTATAGTATTACTTCCTAAAACAGCAGAAGAAGTTACTGAGGAACAAGAACCACTATAAGTTATACTTCAAGTTTCTGTAGAATTGAATTTGTATACTGGAGATGACTGGTTTGTAGGTGTGGTTATAGCCTGAATTTGAGATAAAGTTGGTTTTATAGTATCTTTATGTACATTTAAAATAGATACACTTGAATCAATTAATCAATCATTAATTTTAACATATATATTATGATCTCACTGTGATAAAGAGGATAGATCTATACTTCATGTAAATGTATGATTAGTTAAAGGAGAAATAGAAGTTCATAAACTGCTATAATTAACATTATCAGTTGAATATTTATATGTTAATGTCTGTCAAGAGCTAGTATCCGTAACTCAATTTATACTTATATCAAAACTTCAAGAGTTTGAATTATTTATATAATTTTGAGTTGATGTTATTGATCTTATTGTTGGAATATAATTAGGGAGATGATATAATTTATTATACAATCATCAAATGGATGATACAATTCAATTAATCCCGGTTGAAGATTCCAAAAGATTTTTTTCTCAATTTTCAATATGTAGTTTTATATTTTTAATTGAAGAGTAGCCATTTCACATGTCCAAATTTTGATGGATAATATGTAATGGTCATGAATCCAAATTTATTCAAGAAGCAGTAAAATTTACTGATTGCCATGAATAAGAATCTAAATAATTATAACCTCATATACTTCATAAAATCTTATTGTTTTGTTTTAGTATAAGTGTTGGGTGGTTATTATAATGCCTATATAATTCTCAATATATTTTAAGAGATATATTTCAAGTAATTCCATATGTATCAAATACAGTATGTTTAGTTTTTTCGGTATTTCATGTTAGGTCTGTCCTATTTTGTGAAGAATAAATAACTTTATTTCTTCATAATAATACTATTTTATTACTATTGTTTCAATCAGAGTTTTCAATTAAAAATCAATATCTCTGATTAGGGATAATCTTCAACGGAGAAAAATCTATAGAAACAGAATTAGATATAGGTACTCATATAAGTTTTATATTATTTATATTAATTGGGTCATTATGTAGTCTTCTTATAGTCATAAATTGAATTTTACTTCATTCTTTAACTGTAAATATATGTTCTTTATATTCAGGATATAAAGAATTGGCAGATGTACCATATATTTCTTTCCCATCCACTAATATTTTAACCATAGAAGTTTCTGTTGAACTATTTATATGGTTATAAAAGCTATATCTAAGTGTTTGATCAGAAGGTGAAATGTATTCTATATGAGGAGAATTTTTATTTACACTAAACTCTTTAATTATTCAATTTTTAAAAATATTTAAAGGTATATTCTCTTTTTTAAATAATAGTTCTGATCTATTAAGTTGCCCATATAAATCTAAAGGATAAAAAGATAAATCAAAAGTTCCACTTGAACTTCCAACTCTAAATCATTTTAAATCTAATTTATGAATATTTGATCAATCATGTTTAACTATTCATCAATATATATTTTCTCCATAAACCTCTAAAAAAGATCATGAATAACTTGAGATGGGATCTACTATAGATCATGATACTTTTCAAAAAAAATGAAAAAATGAAAATAAAACAATAAATAAAACAAAAATTTTTGTCCTCATAAGTCTCAATTATAATTATAAAAGAATTAGTAATAATATATACTAATTTTCATTTTTTGCAAATGATAACAATTCCAACATATAAGTTATATCATTATTTATATAATCTAAATCAATAAATTCTTCTCATCATGCTCTTTTAACTTCTTTATTATATAAATAATTAAATATAGTATTTCAAGCAAATATTTTCTCATCAAAATTATTTTGATAAGCTCTAGACTTACTTATAAAATCTTCTACTTGTTCTCTCATCTCATATTTTTTCTTACCAAAAGATATCTTACCCATAACATCTTCTGAAAGTTTTTGATATTTACTAGGTTCAGCTTTATTTAATACTCAAAAGTCAACATTGTTTTTTGTACTATTAGAATCTGTTTCTGATCCAGATGAATCCTCAGATATATTTTTATTACCATCTTCAACTATTAATTCTTCTTCTTTATCTTTTTGTTTTTTATCAGATTTATTTTCACTTTTCTTTAATATATCTGGTATTTTTATTATATCTCATATATCTCTATTTTCTATATTATCAATTTCTTTTTGCTTTATTTCTTCTTCAATACTTTTTAGATTTTTTTGAACAATTTTTGTTTTTTCTAGATTTTTAACTTCTTCTCATAATAACATATTTTTATCCTTAATATCCTTAACAAGATTATTATCTTTATCTAAATCAAGCTTAGAAAGATCTTCTTTGTTTTGATTAATTTCTTTTTTCTTTTCATCTATCTCTTCTTGAGTAGTTTTTTGATCATCCTCAAGTTTTTTTAAGTTTTTGTCATGAGTATATCTTACCTTATCTGTTTCTGTTCAAGAAATCTTAAATTCCTCTTCATCAAGTTTTAATAACTCTATATTAATATTCTTTATTCTGGTTTTTATTTTTTTAATTTCTTTAGAATTGTTAGGATCATTCTCATCAAGTTTATTCAATGATTCTTCCCTTCTTCTTAATTCTCTTTTAAAATCTGACCTTGCTTCATCTATATTTCATAGCTGAGTTACATGAGTTTCTCAAATTCATGTAGTAGCTGTAATTCAAGCCTTCATAACCTTAGATAAATCTCCTCTATTTTGTACATATCAAGCAGAAGCAAAAGATATCACTTTCTTAGCTGTATTCTTTAATGGTTTTAATGTTTCTCTAATTTTTTGCTGTTTTTCATTTAGTATACTAGAAGAGTTTGTAATAAATTCACTCTTTTGAGCTAATTCTGTTGTTTTATCAACTAAAGGAGAAACTGTATTAGTAACTGACTTAAAAATAGGATTATTTTCAACGAGATTATCTCTTTCCATTTTTATATCAGCATATGAATCTTTAACATTAGTAACCATATCAGAATATCAAGATAAACCTTGACTTCATGGAAAAAATATTCAAGTCAAAAAATTAGAAACACCATTAAAAACTGACTTTAATAAAGTTTTCTTTCCAAAAAATATAATAAGTATCAAAGATAAAAGATAAACAAATGCATCTATTGAAAAGTTGCTTAAGTTTCAAACAAAACTAACTCCATTAGTCTCTATTGAAGGTATTGTAGCTCAGATTACAGTAATAAATTTGAATATAAATATTGTTATAACAACCGTTATAAATAAGGCTATAATCCAAAACATAGCATATACAGAAAATTTTGTCATTTTAGCTGATACTGTATTTCATTCAAAAATATTTTCTTTTTTTAAAGTTCCTCATAAAAATCAAACTGCAGATAGGAAAAATACATTTAATAATACAAGCAAAAACATATCTCTTATATAAATTATTAGAGATATTCATAATAATAATAATACATTAGGGATGAAAAATAATACCGTCCATAAAGTTATGGATGTTAATGCTCATAGGTTAAAAACATCCATTCTAATTCACTCTACTACATTAGTTTGGTCTAAAGAAGATAAACCAGATGTAGCATCTATAAGAGAAGTTTCAAAGGACATTAATACTGATTGAAGACCTCAATATAAAAAAGGAAATAAAACTATAAATAATATAGTAAATCATACTTTAAGTAGAAATAATTTATGATCATCTCAACCTCTTAATGCTCATACTTTGAAAAAATGGTACAATATGATAAAACCTAGTACGGCTAATGCAAAAGAGTTAATTAATCAATACAAAGTTGTGGTATCAAACATTCATCCTAGATTTTCATAAGGAAGATCTGGCAGTTCATCAAATTTAGAATAACCAAAAGAAGAGTTAGAAACAAACTCTGAGAAAGCAAAAAGTATTCCATTAACTAAACCTGTCCAAAAGTTATCAACCCATCTTCACATAGCTCACAAAGTACTATCATCTTTTTGATATTCTTTAAATGCTTGTTTTCTAGGATCTTTTATACATGTTATTATATTATTTGTCTCCCCTGGTTTAATTTTTCAAGAACAATTAAGTCCAGATCTAAGTTCAACTATTTTCTTCTTTTCAGAATAACTTAATTCCTTTCAATCCTGATTTAATAGATTTTTCTTTTTTAATAAAAGTTTTAATTCTTCAGACGAAGCTAAATCAATGTCTTCTTGTTCTCCATCTTCTATAAGTTCTTTTTCACTTTCAGCATTTACATTATCATTAATTTCATCAACTAAACAATAAACAAATAATAGCCTGTCTTCTTCAGATAATGATCTAATAACACTATTAGATCATATATCAATATCTGTTGTATCAACACACTCCTCTTCTGCTTCAGATAATGCAAAAGATGTTCATGAAAACATGAACATTAATGCTAGTATAAGTATTATTCTTTTAAATGTTTTCATAAACATATTTAGTTATATGCAAAATTATATCATAAACTTTTATATTTTACTACGTTTTCAATATAAATTATTTAGAATTTATAAAAAACTCTTCATACATAGCTATAACAATAAAAGACACTCAAAATGATATTATTATTGTATAAATAGCAAATAATAAATCTGGTCAACTCACTAAAGCCTTATAAATAAGTAAAAAGGATATTATAATAGAACATAAAAATAATATACTGATTCTAGCATTAATTCTTTCTTTATCTTTCAAAGATGCTTTATCATACGACTTAGTCATATCTTCTATAATCTTTCATATCTTATCCCCCATAATTAAATTAATTAATTAATAATATTTTTATAATTACCACTCTACTTCTTCTCAAGTAAATTGATTTATATTACTTTTATAACTCCATATTCAATCATCAAGATTAGCGAAACCAGGAGGAGTTGTAACATATATTCTATCATCAAAATGTATCCATTCTGAAGGCTCATTAACATCTCTTTCATAATATTCAGGAGCTTTTCTTTGAAAATCAAAAGCAGTTCATATCCAAGTTCAAAGATGTCTCAAGGTTTTAACACTATTTCATGTATGTAGTGTTCCATCTATATGCCAAGCTCATACTGTATCAGTTACGTTTCAATTTATATAAACATTTCATTTAACTATCAAACCTAAAAATGGTAATTTCTTAATTGAGTCTTTTTCTTCTGTAGAATATTTAATATTAGAATTAATGTATAGATCTCATCAAACAACAACTGTAGCCTTTTCTCAAGCAACTATTATATCTCATCAAGATCTTTCAAGTGTTAAATTTCAAGGATAATAATAAATTTTATTTAAGTCCATATCAAATCTACTAACTGTAGAATCACTTTTTGTAATCACTTCTCAGAATTTTTGTTTTTCAAGTAAATCAACATAAAAGTCTCTTGAATTTACAGCTCTATCATATACATATCAGTGTCCTTTTTTAACGTTTTTATTATATACGTACCATGATTCTTTAGATTTTAAGTTAGTTGTAGAGGTATTAGAAGAAACTATATAATCTCAATGATATGATCAAGTTGGAGAGTAAAGTTTAGGAGCTGATTTAACATTTGTATAACCACTTTCTCAAAGATCATAATTATTTGCCACAGTTCCTTCTTCACTCAATTTATCATTAGTATGAACATGTCAATTTGATGTTTTTAACCATGCTGAAGATCCTCAAACAGTAACAAATCTAAATGCATTTGCATCAAACTGTACAGTATCTCTATTAATTCTTTCCCAACGATATTTGGTATAACTTCTATGCTTTGTAGAACATTTTCTTTTTCACTTTTTTGTTCTACATTTCCTATAACTACAAGTTCAAGTATCATAAGGAACATATTTCCATTTATCAAGATATGTAGTTCATGTAATAGTTGAACTTATTCTTCAATCTGTACCATTAATTAAAGCTCTATGTTCTGTAGCTGTTAAAGGCAAAGTTTTAGTTCAACCATTTTTATACCAACTATTAGCTTCACTTCCAGAAACATAGTGTGTTGGAGTTAAAGTTCATTTGTGTAAAGTTGTCTTAGGTTGAGAATTAGGAAGAGTAGTAGATAACGAATAATTTATATTGTTACTACTAAAACTAACACTACTTTTAGGACTTGTAGATGTAGAATCTATATTATATGTAATTGAATTTGGTCTATTAGGCCATGTAATACTGCTACAATTTCATCTAGAATCAGTATATGATCATTCCAGACTTAAATCTGGATACATATATTCATGATTAGAACCAGTATATTTATATGTGTACTTTATAGCAGATTGATCAAGACTATCAGGTCTAGGATTTCAATCAGGTGTATTAAGTAGTTTAGGTCTTGAGTATAGTTCAAGACTAAAAGTTCATCAATCTACTATAGTAGACTGGTCAACAACAGTATGATAAACAATATTACTATCTTTAGTATTAGTAGATCAACCTCAAATCTCATATGTAAGTTTACATTGTTCTTCTATTCTAGTTCAGATACTTAATCATTCCTTTATTTGAACAGCATAAGTAACATGTACTTCTTCTCATATTTCAAAATCTGTAAAATTATATTGAGTTCAACATTCATCTCATACTTTACATTCTGTTTCAGTAGTATCAGAGAATCTACCACAAACTACTGATCATGTACCAATATCACTAAGTCATGTATTTTCTATTGTAAAATCATAAGTTATATAATCTTTAAGTAATACATTTGATCAAGATACTGGTTCAGATATTAATTGTATACTTGCATCATATGGTAAAGCAAGTACAGGATTCTGAACCTCATTTGTATATTTAAAATTTCATGAATTATAAGAAAACTCGTTCTTTACTTTTAATATATCTCAAGCAGTAATATCATTATTAACATTAACTTGGTAAGTTAAATACTTACACTCTCATCAATTAATAGTTCATAAATTTATATTAGAACCAAAACTATCAATAGGTAATTTTTTAGTATCATCTATTGGGTCATCTAAATTAGATCAATTTAAAAATAAAGATGATTCTGTAGTTCATGTTCATACAAGAGTTGATTTGGATGGTTTATTAAGTTTAACAAGTACATTATTTATAGCACTTGTTGTTTTATTACAAACCTCTGTTTTATAAGTATGTAGATAATTTATTTTTGTCTCCTTAGTATCATCATCAAAATTACTTTCATCCTCAGATTCTGATCATCAATCAACTTCAACTGTAGTTATTCATGTTATATCTCAATTTAGAGTATTTAAAAGATCTTCAATAGGGACATCATTTCAAAACATATCTATATTTCAAGCAACAGCAAAAGCATTTCAAGCATATGTTGAAGCATTATATAAGTTAAATTCAAGTATTTGATATCAATCAAATTTAGGTATATTAATAGTATGTTGAGTAACTCATTTAAAATTAGAAGAGTCATTATAACAATCAACAAATCATGGAGTTCATATAGTTCCCTTATTACATATAAAAGAACCTGAAGGTCATATTGAGTGAGTAGTTCTTGATGTATCTATTCCTGGTATTGTTTTATAGTTTTTAGTATACTCTCAAGGTTGTAGTGATATTCTGTGTATAGGAGAGTCATGAAAGTTACCATTTTTATCAACATGTTTATATGTTCAATCTAATCAATCTTTTCTTTTAAGCTTTACATCAATATATGATACTAATTCTGGTCTAGAAGTACTATCATAAGCAATATTATCCATATCTACTGTAAGGATCTTTATATTATCTTGATTAGGGGCTATCCAGGATTTATATTTTATCTTTCCTTCAGTATTAGCTTTAACATGTACAGTAGCAAAATTAAGTTTCCACATATCTTCAGGAGCTACTTTTCAATTTGATCCCCATAAATTAGAATCTGAATGAGCTATTCAAACATATTCTGACTCGTTTTTATCTGTTCTAAAGGCAAATTTCTTTGATATGTCTTTATACTCAGATATTCATTCAACTCATTTATCATCGCCAAAAAAAGTCTTAACAACTAATAGATTTTCTATTCCCTTTTTAACTATGAGATCATTTGGTTTAGGGATAGATTTATTATTATCTACTACAGCATTAGCTAATATATCATCAATAACATTAACAAATCATGTTTGTCCATTATATTTGTATGATGGAACTTTTGATTTTATTTTTCTTCATTCTGGATCTAACCATTCAAAAACATAAGTCATACTAACACATCAAAAAGGTTGTCAGCTTGAATTACAAAGTGGATCTGAAGAAAAACTTTCTGATGATAGCACGGCTGGATTATATATATCAAATCTTGTTAGTTTTCTTTGTTTATTAGAATCTGGTTTAACAAAAACTCAATAACCACCAGGATAATAATCTAGAGAATTATTAGGTCCTGATGCAGTAATTGATAAATGAACAGAATCATTAGATTCATATCCATTAGGAAAATAATAATAGTTAGTTGAATAACTTGCCCAAGCAAAATATCAACCGATTAGAGATAAAAATATAGATAACAGTATTAATAAAAATCTCTTTTTGGAAGATCTTCTTCTCATAAAACTTATTTATTTTATAATACTAATAGTATATACTAATTTTCATTTTTTGCAAAACATTTAATTTTTAGAAAACTCTTTTTAATATTGAACTCCATTTTTTCTTAAATCATTTATTAAATCTTGGACATTTGAATAACTTTTTGATAACTCTATTCATTTGTTTTCAAGAAAATCATTTTTTAAATACATTGAAATAACAGAACTCATGTTAGTTCATAATTTTTTAGCTAAAATAATAGCCTCTGATTTTAAATCTTCATCTAATCTTATAGTTGTATTTACTTTAACCATAAACGATAAATTACAAATTAAATACATTGTATTTATATTTTAATTCTTTTTTAAAAAATCAAATAAAAGAATATGTTTCTAATCTAATTAATAAGTCAAGTGAAGTATTCATCATCAGCTATTACTGATTCAAGTCTACCTTATTTCTTTTTATTCTGATACTCGTGAATAGCATTTTTCTCCCATTCATCTGGTTTAATCTTTTTAATATTACTTTCTTTCATTAAATCACTATTAATTAAATCAGTGAACCACCACAACTAAATAAGATATATTATAGTTGATGGCTTCCTGTTTCATA
>CAWUJK010000038.1:0-10788 GCA_963922865.1 uncultured bacterium
GTTGTTGTAGTTGCAATATTACTCTTGGATATAATAGCTCCTATTTTGATAAAATGGTGGAGTCATAAATATGAAAAAGATAAAACATCTCACTAAAATAATAAACCAATTATTATATAATTATTTTTTAATGATAAAAAAGTGAAAACTAAAATAGAAAAATTATTTGAAGATATAAAAAATAAAAAAAATGAAATAACTAAAGAATATGAAAAATTAAAAGAAAAATATGGTTTTAAAATAGAAGGAAAAAAAATTGTATTTAATTCTAGTGCTAGAGAAGAAAATAAAAAATTTAAGAAATCTATTCTGGAGTCTATTTTTTCAGCAAAAGTTAGGGAGATACTATCTGTTCCTTTTATATATTCTATGATAATACCTACTTTAATACTACATCTATTTTTATTTATTTATCAACAAACAGCTTTTAGACTTTATAAGATACCTCTTGTTAAGTTTTGGGATTATGTTATTTTTGATAGAAAGCAACTTGATTACTTAAATATATTACAAAAATTTAATTGTCTTTATTGTTCTTATGTAAATTGACTTTATCAGTATGGAGTTGAAATAGCCTGAAGAACAGAAAAGTATTGGTGTCCTATAAAACATGCCAAAAAGAAAGCTTGAGAACATTCTTGGGAACAATATTTTGCAGATTATTGAGATGCTAAATGATTTGAAAAAATTTTTACTAGTATCAAAGAGTTTGAAAAAATAAAAAAAGATTAATCTTTTTTTATTCAAAATGTTTCACAGCTATTTTCAAATATTTGTTTTTTTATTTTTTCTTGCTTTTCATCTCTCAATTCTATAATTTTTTCAAGTACATATTTTGTAAATATAGGTTCATTTTCTTGTTTTCACCTAAATGGGGCTGGTGTTAGGTACGGGCTGTCAGTTTCTACTAATATATTTTCTAAGGGGATATTTTTTACTGTCTCTTGTACATTTATAGCATTTTTAAATGTAACAATTCCAGAAAAAGCTATTTTGCAGTTTTGGGAAAAATTAATTAGTTTTTTTGCATAATCTAAATCTTCACTATAAGAGTGGAATATAAAATTTTTGAAATTGCTTTGTTTTAAAATTTCAAATATGTCATCTTTTGATTCTCGGTTATGTATTATTAGGGGTAAACTGTATTTTTGTGCTAGAATTATTTGTGATTTGAAAAATAATTTTTGAAGCTGTTTTTTTTGTTTTATTATTTTTAACTGGTGTTTTTTATCATAATTGGCTATTTTTGTATCATTTTCTGGTTTTAACCAATAGTAATCCAGTCCGCATTCTCAAATAGCTACTATTTTATTTTTATTTTTTAATATATTATTTTCAAGAGATAAAATTGCTTTTTCTAAATCTAAATCATAAATATCACAAGGATGAATTCATATACTTAAATATACTCTATCATATTTTGAGGATATTTCTAGAATATCTGAATTAGTTTGAATATTAGTTCAAATTATATTCAAAAAACCTTTTGGGTTTTGTTCCAAAAAGTTTTTTATTACTTGAGTTGTGTTTTTGTTTTTTGCTAAGTGTGGATGACAATGAGTATCGTATATCATAAGTGAAATTAATAAATAGTTCAGCTTGCTTGTAACTCAAAGGTATTTCCAGACTTATCAGTAAAATTTGCACTTATTATATTTATATTTTCTGTGTTTTTGTTTTTTTTATTTATATCTATATTTAATATCTCTTCTTTTGGTTTGATGTTTTTTTTGTCATTGTATTCTATTATTATAGTATTTATTCAAGCTGTATTTCATATATTTGATATATTGGTATTTGGTTTTTGTTTTACTTTTTTTATTTCTAGGTTTTCTGGGTTATAGACTAGGGAAAAATTTATACTTGTAACATCTCTCATCATATTTCTTGTTTTGACTGAGATACTGCTTTGATTTTTTTCTATATATATATCTGTTTTGTTTTGTTTATTTTCAAAATCTAGTATGCTTATTTTTATGTTGTTTGTAATTCAATTATTGTTTATTACATAGAAATTTATTGCTAGTGCAAGCACTAAGCTTATGCTTATTATTCAAATGTTACTTACTATTTTATGTTTTTTATATTTTTTAATTATATCCATATATTTTTTATTTGTATAATATATTTATGATTCTAATCAAAATATATATTATTTCAAATTTTATAAAGGAGATTTTAATTTTTATTAAACAATACCATGGTTTTCTAAAATATTTGCTATATTTTTCCCCAAAATACTTTCTAGTGTTTGTTTGTCTTTTTTTGCTAAGTTTTCTATACTGCCAAATTGTTTTAATATCTTTTTCCTTGTTTTTGGTCATATTCATGGTATACTTTCTAGTATATTTTTTTTAGCAGTTTTATTTCTAGAATCTCTATTAAATGTTATTGCAAATCTATGCGCTTCATCTCTTATTTTTTGTATAAGTCTTAATTCTAAACTATCTTTTTCTAGTATTATTTCTTCAAACTCTCAGTTTTTTAGTGTGTATAAAATTTCTTGTTTTTTTGCAATTCCAACTAACTGTAATTTGTCTTTAAAAAATGATTTTTCTACTATTTGATTAACACTACTTAATTGTCATTTTCATCAGTCAATTACTATTAAATCAGGTAAGTTTCACAATTTTTCAAGTTCAATTAATCTTCTTGTTATAACTTCTCTCATTGAATCAAAGTCATTTATTTCTAACTCTCATAGACTTTTGATTTTTAGTTTTTTGTATTTACTAGGATTTGTTTTTCAATTTTCTATTACACTTCTAGATGCTACTGTGTGGCTTCAAGATAGGTGAGATATATCATTACATTCAAAAATTATGTTTTTGTTTATTCTAGAATAATTTAGTTTAAATAATATATTTTTCATCGTAGATTTTGTGAAATTTTTTGTGGCTAAACTAGATAAATGTTTTTTATACGCAAATTCATATATATTTTTATAACACATTTTTAATAAATCTAGTTTTGTTCATCTTTGTGGAGACTCTATTTTTAATTTTTCAAAAATTTTTTCTTTTAATTTTATATGTTTTGAGCTTATTATTCTAGGTGTTTTTGATTCACTGTCTTCTAATATTTTGATTAGATAATTATTTTTTATATAATTTTCTAAAATTATTTGTGAGTTTTCTTGCAAATTATTTTCTATTTCACAAGGATAAAATCCTATGATTTTACTTCATCTTATTTCTATTTTTCATATAAATATTTTTTCAAACTTTTCTAAATAATTTATTATATCAAAATCACCTTTTATTCATTCTCTAACTATTTGTTTTTCATCTAGTATTGCTATGCTATCTATTTGATCTTTTATGATTTTTGCTCTTTCAAATTCGTGATTTTTGGCAAATTCAAACATTTGTTTGTTTAATTTTTCCAATGTAGATTTATAATCTCCTTTTAAAAATTTTTTTATTTGTTGTATTTTATCACAGTACAAATCTTTTATTTCTTCTTGATTTTCTAAAGGTATATTTCAATCAAATAGGTATGGGTCTAGATTGTAGTTTGTTTTTTTAGCAAAAAAATTATTTTTTCATATTCAATAACCAAATATTTTTTTTATTATTTTTAATATATTATCAACACTTGAAGTTGAAATGTATGGTCAAAAATATTCTCAAGAGTCATTTTTTATTCTGGTTTTTATGATTTTTGGGAATTCTTGTTTTGTTATTTTTATATAAATATGATTTTTTCCATCTTTCATTAAAATATTATATTTTGGTAGTTTTTGTTTTATCAAATTTGTTTCTAAAATAAGACTTTCGGTTTCATTTTCTACTAAAATATATTTTATATTTGTTATTTCTCAAACCATTTTACGTTTAGCAAAACTTAGATTTTGCTTAGAATTAAAATAAGAACTAACTCTAGATTTTAGATTAACGGATTTTCAAATATAGATTATTTTTCAGTTCTTATTAAAAAACTGGTAAATACCAGCTGTTTTAGGGAGATTTTTGATTGTTTTAATCATGTTTTGATTTTTCATTTTATCTCAAATCAATAGTTCCATTTTCTTTTTCTATGTTTTTTAAAAATTCTTGACTTAGTTCTTTGCTTGATTTTTCTTTTTTAATTAAATCTCTTTTTTCCTGCCAAGCTACTTCAGATACTTTTTCTTCTCCTGTTTTTCATAAATAATTTTCAACTATTGCTCAAAGAGTATCCATCATTAAATCAAATTTACTTGGTAGTTTTTTGCTATTAATTTCACTGGCTATTTTTTCTATATGGTTTACTATTATGTATGGTTTATATGCATCATCAAATATCATTTGTTCTGCTCAAAACTTTAAAATTTTAACATCTCATTTTTTTAAAATAGCGTCTAATATCCCACTTTTATCTACTTCAATTCATTCAAGATGTTTATAGTCAACACTTGAACTATTGCTTTTGAGTAATGACCACTCCAATTTTGTTACTCATGATTGTGTTAGTATTAAGCAGTCAAAATACCAATCCATTATTTTATAAATTATTATAATGTATAATCAAAATAGATACATTTTAAAATAATCAAATTCTATATACTGTTGTATTAAATATGAATTGTAGTATAAAAAAGTAGGAATCAAAACTCCAAGACCCATTATCAAAATTATATCATCTAGTATTTTTATGGGATGTTTGTGAAATACTTTTTTTATTTCTTGTCATTCAGCTAGGTATTTTTTGAAAAATGTTTTATCAAAATTACTCATTTTAATATGTTTAGGTTACTGCTATGATTTTATATTATATGCTTATTTCAAAACCAAACTCACAGGACAATGATCACTACCCATTATATCAGTCATATAATCAATACCTTTAATTTTTTCTATAAACTCTTTATTAATTACAAAATAATCTATCCTCCACCCTACATTGTTAGGTCTAGCTCATGCCCTATAACTCCACCAAGAATATATATCAAGCTTGTCTGGATAAAAATATCTCCAAACATCTAAATTTCAATCATTTATAAGTTCTCAAATTTTTTCTCTCTCAACTGGTAAAAATCATATAGAATTAACATTTTGCTTAGGTCTAGCTATATCTATTGATGTATGACAAATATTAAAATCTCAAGTTATTATTATTTGCTTGTTTTGTTTTTTTAACTCGCTTGTGTATTTTATTAAACTGTTATAAAAATCCAGCTTATAACTTACCATCTCAGTTCAATCTGCTCTTGTTCATCAGTTAGGGAAGTATCAGTTAACTAAGACTATATTATTTCAATTATATTTAAACTCTATTTGTGTTATCCTTCAATCTTCATAAAAATTTTTATTCTCTCAAAAACTATTTTTTAAATCTATTATGTCTATATCATTTTTATAAAAAATAGCAGTTCAAGCATATCAAGCTCTATTTCAAGCATGCCATAAATATTTGTATCATTCTATTTCTCAAACATCTTTTAAAAATTGTTCTTCAAAAGCTTTTGTTTCTTGAATACATAATATATCAGGATTTTGTGAGCTTATAAATTCTTTAAATCATTTTTTAGCTACTGCTCTTACTCAATTTACATTCCAAGATATTATTTTCATTTGCATCTTTTTAGGTTTTAATGTTTATTTTATTTTAAATATAAATATCAAATTATCAATTAAAAATATTTGAAAATATATTTTTAGCCTTATAATAATTCTTATTTAGAATTATAATTTTGCTAAATGAATACTTTAATATATTGAACATGAGCTTTTGGTTTTGCCATATTAAATCATTTATCTAAAAATAATAAAAATAGTGATTTTTTTATCTATTGAATAAATGTAGAAGTAAGAAAATACTTGCAGAAAAACAAAAAACACCCTATATTTTTTAAAAATATTTCTCTTGGAAATAATGCTATTGTTGTTGATGATTTGAACAAAAAACTCAATCAAATAGATTTATTAATAATGGCTATCCCATCAAATGCTGTACCAGAACAACTAAAAAAAATAAAAAAATATTTAAAAAAATGAGTTATAATTTTAAACCTCTCAAAATGAGTAGATAATATTAATTTAAAAACTGTATGAGAATCTGTTTGAGATATTTTGTGAGATTTTGATCATAAATATTGAGCTCTTTCTGGTTGAATGATAGCTCTTGAGTTGGTAGAAGCTAATTATATGTGAGCTGATTTGGCTGTAGATGACTTAGAAGTTTGAGAGAAGATAAAATCAATATTTTCAAAAGAAAATTTAGATATAAAAATAGTTTTAAACAACACAAAAGCAGTTGAACTTTATTGAGCGCTTAAAAATGTAATTGCTATATGTATATGATATTATCAGGGTATTTGATACGATGCTTCTAGTGTATGATATTTTATGTGTAGATTATATGATGAGCTTGAGTTACTTATGAAAAAATTTTCTGCTTGATCTTTGAGTTTTTCACACTATTCTCTTGGTTGAGATTTAATTGCTACTTGTTTTGGTAAATCTAGAAATAGAGAATTTTGAAAAATGTTATGAAAATGAAAAAAACCTACAAAAATATTAAAAACTCTTGAAGAATCAAATAAAATAGCAGAATGATATTATACTTTTAAATGATTGTATAAAATGACTAAATGAGATAATAATTTCATTGAAATAAACAAAATTTGAGCTAAAATATTTGATTAAAACTTAAAACAAAAATATATTTTTGTTTTATTAGCTCTAGATATTAAATTCTATATTTATGTAAATATAATATTGAAAATTAATTTTTATTGCTATAATATTTTACTGTAACACTTTAGTTTTAGTGTTTATTTTAATATTTTTAATTTTAATATTTTTATAACTATGAGTAAACATAAAGATAAAGATAATCTAGAAATAGAAGATGTAGTAGAGCAAATGCAAGAAGAAGTAATTGATGTAGAAAATGATGATTGAAGTATAAATGAAGATAAGTTGGAAGATGCTATTCATCCTGAATGAGAAATTGAGCAAGAGCAAAATTCAGATTGTAAAGATATACTACTAAAAACACAAGCTGATTTTGCTAATTTTAAAGCAAGAGTTGAAAGAGATAAATCTGATATGGTTTTCTTTCTAAAACAAGATATATTGAAAAAAGTGTTGCCATCTTTAGATGATTTAGAAAGAATAATAAAATCAAGTAGCAAAAAAGATAAAGATTCTCCAATTTATGAAGGCCTGCTTGCTTTACAAAAAAAACTTTCTTGCGATTTGGAGAAAATGTGAGTTAAACATTTTAAATCACTTTGAGAAGAAGTTAATCCTGATAGGCATGATGTTATGACTACTTTAGTTTGAAAACCTGAGTGAATAATTTGTGATGAGTTTGAGAAATGATATCTTCTTGATTCTAAAGTCCTTAGACATTCAAAAGTTATTGTTTGAGCTTGAGAATAATTTATTAACTAAAGTCTATGAAAAAATATAAACTACCTTATAAAAAAGAATTTATCCAAAAAATAGATGAAAAATATTGAACTCCTTTTTTGATATTTGATGAAAAATCTATGCTAAAAAATCTTAAAAAGTTTTATGATGCTTTTTCTTGGCTACCAGATTTTAAAAATTATTATGCAGTCAAAGCTCACCCTAATCCATATATTTTAGAGATATTAAAAAAACATGGTTGTTTTATGGATTGTAGTTCTTTATGAGAGTTGATTTTAGCAGAATCAATTTGACTTAAAAAAGAAAACATAATGTTTACTTCCAATAATACACCTATCAAAGATTTTAAAAAAGCTAGAGATCTTTGAGCTATAATAAATTTTGATGATATTAGTCATATATATTTTTATGAAAAAAATATTTGAAAATTACCTAAAATAGCTTGTTGTCGTTATAATCCAGGTCATTATAAAACTTGATGAAATGATATTATTTGAGAACCCCTTGAAGCTAAATATTGAATATCAAAAGATCAAATATTTGATGCATACCAATTATTAAAAGATAGATGAGTAAAAAGATTTGGTCTTCATACTATGGTTATTAGTAATGATTTAAATAAAGATTCTTTAGTGGAAACTGCTGATTTGATTTTAAATTTACTTGTTGAAATTGAAAAAAAACTCTCAATTGAGTTTGAATTTGTAAATCTTTGATGAGGTATATGAATACCATATGAACCTAAAGATGATTTTGTGGATATAAAATATGTTTCTAGAGAAATAAAAAAAGTTTATAAAAAACTTATTGATAATTCTAGTAGAAAAAAACCTTTAAATATTGTTATGGAGCAATGAAGATATATAACTTGACATTATGCCCAGCTTGTATCAAAAGTTAGACATATAAAAAATATCTATAGAGATTATGTATGACTTGATTCTTCTATGAGTGACTTTATGAGACCAGCAATCTATTGAGCATATCATCATATAACAGTTCTTTGAAAAGAAAAAGAGATAGAGCAAAATTTATATGATGTAACATGATCTTTGTGTGAAAATAATGATAAATTTGCTATTAATAGAAAATTACCTAATATCTCAGTTTGAGATTATGTTGTTCTTCATGATTGTTGAGCTCACTGAAATGCTATGTGATTTAATTATAATGCAAAACTTAAATGTAAAGAATTACTTATAAAAAAAGATGGCAATATAAATTTAATAAAAAGAGCTGAAACTCTAACTGATTATTTCTCTACTATAGATTATCCTAAACTTACTAAGCTTTTAAGAAACTAATTTTTCACTAAAATAAAAAAACTAAGAATATTTTTATTCTTAGTTTTTTTTGCATTTTCTATTTTATATGCTAATATGTATAAGCCAAACAAAATTCCGACTTTATTTACTCTTTGAAAGGAGCAGATGTGGGTAATTGTCTATTCCACATTCCTTTTAGGAGTAATTGGATGTTTTGTTTGGCGACAATATGACAATTACCCGCTTTTGTTTTTAAACAAATAGGGGTAATGAGTTTTTATTTCATTACTCTTTTATTATGCAAAAAAATAAATATATGATAATGGCTATAAGATACCGACAAAGTGCAGCTAAAAAATTTAGAGAACTCAAAAAATACATAAATATTATTTCTGAAAAAATAGAAAGAAAAATTGATGAGAGTGTTATTGAAGAAATTACAAATAAGGATAGGTTCTAAAAATATATATTTAATTATTAATCTTAAAAATATGAAAGAAACTGAGAATATTAGTCTTAAAGAAAATAAACCCAAACTACAAGAGGATAGTCAAGTTTTAGAAAAAATGGATTTACAAGAACTCAAAAAAGTAAGTAAAAAAAGCCAAAAAGAATTTATAGAAACTTCTCAAGAAGTTGATAATTCAATTGACAATTTACCAGATAATTTTGTTAAACAAGAAGTAAAATGAGAATATAGAAAAATAGCCTGAAATATAATCAGAGAAACATATAATTTAGAAAACCTATCTAATGCACAAAATGTAAATCTTGTAGATATTAAAAAAGCTGAAGATATAAAATGAGCTATAAATAATAATTTAGAACAAATAAATTCATCAAATTTTCTAAAAATGATAAGCTTTTTATTTGAACCAATTTTTAAAATTCTTGGTATTGAATCCAATTTTTTGAAAAATCAAAATTTTGTAAATAATAATGAAATAACTGTAGATCCTAATCTAAAAGATTCTCCTATTGATGAAAACGGGGTTATCTTAACAGAGAAAAAATGAGATATTTCTTATTTTAATTATTGATGAGTTTCTTATAAACTTTCACAAGACAATTTATGAGATGGAATTATTTATTGTACTCCCAAAACAAATTTATTGACTTGAAAGAAAATAAAAGTAAATTCTCAAATAGCTCTTTATATTAGATGATACACAAACAGTAGCGCTTTATTTTTGTCTTTTAATTCTGATTCTTTTAAAAGCTCTAGAGATGAAGCATTAGATTTACTGAACTCTTTTTGATACTCTAGTCTAGTTAAATCTTTTTGAGAGAAAGTATCTGATAGTTGATGGTTGAGTTGAGAAAATGATGTTAATGTTCTTAGGCGTTTATTATGTATAAAGTTTTTATGAAAATTTATTCATTATAAAAATTTATGAGATGAATATCATATTAGGCGTTGTGTGAAAGCTTTTAATGAACATGTTTGACATTTATCATCTTATTTGCCAAAAATTTCTGATTATTGAAATAAAAAACAAGTTGAAAATTATTATTTAAAACTAAAGGAGCTAATTTTAGAAGAAATTAGGTTAAGCTTATAATTTTAATTATTAAAAAAATATATTATGGAAAAACTTATAAAAACAAACTATGTAGAAAAAGATAAATCAAATTTTTCACAAATTAGAGATTTATTTTGAAATAAAATAAATGCAATAATTTTAGCAGCTTGATTATCTACTTTTTTATCTTCAAATGCTTACTCTCATGATCAAGAAAAAAACTATCAAGCTATTATGTGTAATAGGGTTTTGTTATGAGAAGACATTGGAGAGTTTTATGAACTTTTTGATTGTGAGCAATTTATTGAAGAGGATTATGAATTAACTATGAAAGCTCTTCTTTCTTTAAAACCTTTCCTGGGAGATTAAATAATTTTTGTTTTATTTCTTTATATAAATATTAAACTTAACTTATACACTAAAAAATTAAGAGAGAATACAAAAATATTTGCAAATTATATTAATAGAAATATTATGTTTAAGATTAGAGTATATATTATTATTTTAAATTAATTCAAAAGATGAAAGGAGGAACCTATAACATACCTATTATTATGATATAAAACAACGATTTTGTTGTTTTGTTTTTTTTATTATCTAAAAACTAAAAAAATGAGGAAAATAATAAGCTATGTAATA
>CAWUJK010000039.1:0-10526 GCA_963922865.1 uncultured bacterium
TTCTGATAAATTTTGAAAAATATTTTATGCTGAGATGAGTGAGAATTGAAATCCTATTATTAGTTATAAGGGTGTAGAGTATGAAATAACGGGTGATGGAATAAAAAATTTCCCAAAAGAACTTTCTTGAAGTTTAATTATAGCAAATTGAGAAGCTTTTATGGCAACAGAAAGTTGATGGTGAAGAAAAGTTGAATTTAAAAAATTAATAGAATGATTAAAAAGAGAAATAATAAGAAATCCTTTAATTAATGAAATTGAAAAATGAGGTTTACTTTGATATATTTCTTCTAATAAAAATAAGAATTTTGAAAGTTTAAAATGAACTAATGATTTTAAGTTCTCATCAAATATTAAAAATATTTTAAGATATTTTAGACAAATAATACAATGAAAAAAAGATGCAATAAAAAATTTCAAAAGAGATGCAATAAAAATATGATTGGAAAAAACAAAAGAACTATATAGTGATAGCAATGAGATTATCAAAAACAAAGATAAAATTATACAAACTATAATAGATTTAATAAAATCTAAGCAGTACTAGATGATGAAAATTCATAAGGGTTAGGAAATCACAGACCAAAGTTCAATTAATTCAGCCTCATTAGTAGGATATCAATAACCAAGAAAATATGTTTCTATTTCTATAGAGGCATAAGTTTCTCAATCTTCAATAAATTCATTCATTTTGTCAAGAAATATTTCTCTATTATAACTACTAATATTAGTAAAAAGTTTTGCAAATTTTTCATACTCTTCATGTTGATATCAATTTTCATCATTCCATCAAAAATTAAGTATTACTTTTTTTATATTATCTGGTATTTCTTTGGGTGTAACATAATCAGAGTAAGAGTTATAAGCAATCACATCTGCTCAAACTAAATCACTATTATAATCTCAATTACTCTTTTCATAAGCCAATGCTTCTCAAGTAATAGAAGCTGTTGAAATCGCTACAGCAGATAAAAGATTTGTTAGTCTTTTTTTTGAAGACATTTGTGTATTCTCTAGATTTGATTGACCTTCTAAATTTTTTGAATCAGTATTTTCTGATTGACCTAATAATTCTCCTCCCATAATATTTTTAGTTTAAAATAAATAAAATTATTAATTTCACTTTCATTATAACACAGTTTAAATATTTTACAAATTTTTGTATAATTTCATCAAGAATAAATTAATTTATATTTGATAAATAATAAAATTATTTTAAAATCTAGATTAGCTGTAATATTTAAAATTGCTGGTAAAAATGATACAAAAATTCAAAATAACTTGAATACAAAAATTAACAAACGATGTATATGAAATAACTTTTAAGTGTGAAAAAAAAATAAAAATGATACCAGGACAATTTGTAACATTTTTATTAGACAAAATTTGAGGTAGAGCATATTCCATACTAGAAATAAAATGAGATTGCATAGTGCTAATAATAAAAAAATGGGAGATAGAAAATTGATGAAGATGAGGTAGTAAGTTTATTTGTGAGCTAAAAGTTTGAGATGAACTAAAATGAGTATGACCAGCTGGACATTTTCTATTAAAAGATACAAATAAAAATAAACTATTCATATGAACTTGAACATGATTTGTTCCTCTTTATAACCAAATATTATGAGTGATAGAGAATAATATGAAAGCTAATATGAAATTAATATTTGGAGTAAAAACCAAAGATGATTTATTTTATACAAAAAAACTAGAAGAAATAAAATCTAGAAATAAAAATTTTGATTTTGAAATATATCTAAGTAGAGAAAAAAACACAAGCTATAAATCATGATATGTCACTGACTTCATAACAAAACAAAATATAGATAATTTTGAAGAGTTTTATATATGCGGTACACCAAATATGATAGATTGAGCAAAAGAAAGTTTAGAAAATCTATGAAAAAAAGAAATATATTTTGAAAAATACTAAAGTGGTTTATCTTTTTTAGCTTTTTTTGAAAGAATAATCCTTATTATTCAAGCAGTTCATGTAATAAGAAGAGTTATATCTGTAGCTAATCATCAAATAGAATTTCCTAAAAAATTGTATAATGCCCAAAGAGATATGATAAACATAAATCATATATTAAGCCAAATTCACCTCACATAAAATACTAAGTATGTAGAAAAAACTGCTGTAACACTAGGTATTAAAGAAATATAGCTTTCATAACTAATAAATCAAACAATTATATAAAAAATAATAAATATAAATGCCAGTTTTTTAGATTTTTCATATTTTAAGGCTAGAATATTTTTAAACAAATCAATAAAATGTATCAAAGATGCTGCTAAAAGTCATATAAGTCAAAAATGTAATCCCCACATAAAAGAAATAATAGCCATAAAAACTATAAATTTTTTATTTTCACAAAATAAAAATGTATATATAGAAAAAATAAAGGCAATAAGTCATACAACTTGCCCTAAAATATTTTCTCTAAAAATCTCTATGACTAAATCTAGGTATTGTTGCATAAAATTATATTATCAAATCAAGAATGGAAATACTATTGCTCATTGCAAAATCAAGGTTGTTCATATGAGAATCTTTTGACTCATTATCAGCTCAATCAGAAACAGCTTTTATAACTACACATTTATCAAGAGAATTATACGATCTTGCAACTGATAATATAGCAAAAGCTTCCATTTCAACTAAATCTCAAGAAAAATTAGTTTTCAAATCATTTTTTATATCTTCATTATCAATAAATTGATCTCAAGTCAAACAAACTCAATTCAAAATCAAACCAAATTTATTTAAATCATAATTTTCTCATATACTAGACTCAAGAAAAATAGGTTTTTTAGCATAATCTAAATGAGACTCTTCAAAAGGGAGATAAATATCATGCTGTACAAAAGTATTTGGGATAAAAACATCTCATATTTTTATTTCTCAAGAACTGTCTAAACTACCTGCAATTCAAATATTAATCAGTTTATTAATATCATAATTTTCAAATAAATAAGTGCTAGCTATACTAGCTCATATTTTTCATATTCAAGATAAAACTAAAACTATTTTATCATAAGATTTTTCCTGCTTATTTTCTTTTTTTCCCTCATAAATTTCTATCAGTTTTGGAATATTTGAAGAATTTATTTTTTTTAAACTATATTTTTTTATTATTAAATCAGCTTCTTGTCTCATAGCAGTAATTATAGCTTTTGTTAATTGCATATTTTTATTTTTTTAGGAAATATAAAAAATATTACAAAATATTAATATTTTATCAAATATAAATCTTTACAAAAAAAATATAGTTTATAAAATATCATTGTAAAATTTAATAAGTTAAATTAATCATTAATAAACTAAATAACCATTAATACAAAGATGAACTCCCACCTAATACAAATACTTTCTTTTTGAATAATGACATTTCTAGCTTGATTTATTTTAGCTCCTATATACATAAGTATACTAAGAAAAGCTAAACTTTGAAAGCAGATAAGGGAAAATGCTACTATATGAAAAGCAACAGAATTTTTTAAATTACATAAAAGCAAAGTTTGAACCCCAACAATGTGATGAGCTTTAATACTTACAACTGTATTTTTCATGGTTTTATTAAGTATATTAATGCAATCATTATGAATTATAGAAAACTCTTTATTTGATAGAAAAGAAACATATCTAATATTATTTACACTTTTTACTGTCTGAGCTCTTTGAGCTATAGATGACTTCATGAACATAAGATGAGTATGAAAAACAAAATGATTATCTGCTAAGTTTAAAATAACATGGTTATTAATTTTTGCTATACTCGGAGCTTTATGGTTTTATTTCAAACTAGATTGGAGTTCAAAAAATTTAATGATTCCTTTTTTAGAAAATGGATATAATATATGAATATGGTTTATCCCTCTTTTTATATTTGTTATAGTAGCATCAGCTAATAGTGTAAATATAACAGATTGATTAGACTGACTTGCTTGATGACTGCTTCTTTTTGCTTACAGTGTTTATACATATATAACTTTTGAACAATGATTGTTCTTACTTTCAGCTCTTTGTGTATCTATAGTATGAGCGTTAATAGCTTTCTTATGGTTTAACATAAAACCTGCTAAGTTTTATATGTGAGATGTATGAAGTCTAAGTTTATGAGCTGCTTTAGGTATAATAGCAATGATAACAAATACCTTATTTATATTACTTATAATATGAGCTATTTTTATATTTGAGACTTTAAGTGTCATAATACAGCTTAGTTCTAAAAAGCTAAGAAAAGGTAAAAAAGTTTTTAAAATAGCTCCATTTCACCATCATCTTGAAGCTATATGATGGGCTGAAGAAACAGTAGTTTTTAGAATGTGGTTAATTGGGATAATTTTTTCAATATTTGGGGTTATTTTTTATATTTTGCAAAAATAAACTATGTGATTTAAAATGATAAATGATAGTTTTGAGTGTGAAAATTGTTATGAAAAAATAGAAAAACACTCTCAATGATGAGCTAGAAATCATTGTAATTATTGTTTATATTCAAAACATTTAGATGAATTATTTCCTTGAGATAGAAAATCAAAATGCAGATGAATTATGGAACCTATTTGAATAGAATATAAAAAAAATAAATGAAATATGCTTAAACATAAATGCGCTAAATGTGGAAAAGAAATTTTAAACAAAATAGCTAATGATGATGATTTTTTAAGTTTTGTTGAAAAGATGAATAAAAATTTTAAATAAGTATACAGGTAAAAATAATCATATATGAATGAAATAGAAAAATTTCTAGAAAAATACCACAAGCAAGGCCAAACAATTACTCTTGCTTGTTCAGCTTGACCTGATTCAATGTATTTATTATACAAAATACTTAAAAGCAAATATAAAAAATATTTGGTTGTTTGCTATTTAAATCATAAAACTAGAGTAGAAACTGATAAAGAAGAAAGTTTTTTAAAAGATTTATGTAAAAAAGAAAAAATAAAATTTGAGACTAGCTCTTGTGATTTTGAAAAAATAAAAAAAGAATTTAAAGGCAAAAGTTTTGAAGAGTTAGCAAGAGAAAAAAGATATGAATTTTTTAATAATATTTGTAAAAAATATAAATCAAATACATTAATAACAGCTCATCATTTAGATGATAAGATAGAAACATTTTATTTCAATTTAAATAGATGAACAAAAATAACTGGACTTATAAATATGAGTGAGTTTTCATGTGTTAATAAAAAAAAATGAGAAGTATGATGAATATGAATAATATTAAGACCATTAATAAATTTAGAAAAAAAAGAAATACTAAACTATCTAGATGAAAATAAATTAAAATATTTTATTGACTCTACAAATTTAGAAAATAAATACTCAAGAAATTATTTAAGAAACGAGCTAATACCTAAATTTGAAGAGATAAACTCCAACTTTAAAAAAAATATATCCAATTTTCAAGATTATCTATCACAAGCAAAGGATTTTATTGATAATGAGATTGAAATATTTTTTAAAAAACAATCAGACTTAATAAAAAATTCGTGAAAATACAAAATAAATAAGCTAAAAATAAACTGATATTTTTATACAAAAGATTTTAATAATAAATCAAATTTTTTTCAAAAAGAGATTATAAGATATATTTTTTATAAAAGAAATAATAACTCAACAATAGGTCTATCACAAGCAAATATAAAAGAAGTTATAAAGTTTATAAATTGAAAAAATAACAAAACTATAAAACAAATAAAAAATATGATTCTAAAAAAAGAAAATGAAATAATTATATTTTAAATCTAAAGATTATGTGAAGAAAAATAAAAAAACTTGATTATAAGTTTTTTTGTGTAAAATACAGTTCATAAGGGTTAGAATAATAATATTTTAACTAGCTATCTTTAAGATTTTCAGCTATAAAGTCAAAAAATCTACTCAAAAAGATATTTATTATTTAAACAAAAAGATTGGGTAAAATCTTAAAATCAATTTCATTTATATTATTTACCATTTTTTTATTTTTTACTTTTTCTAAAAGTATAAGTTTTGCTAGTTCAAATGAAACATATTTTATAGTTACAGCATACTACTCTCCTTTACCAAATCAAAAACATTATACTACTGGAAGCTACTACTGAGATATTAGATTAAACTGAAAAGGGCACACAACAGCATCTTGAAAAGCAGTAAAACAATGAATGTTAGCAGCTCCTACAAAATATCCTTTTTGAACTAAAATATATTTTAATTGATATGGTATATGAGCTGTTGAAGATAGATGATGAGCTATAGTAAAGGCTTGAGTTAGATGATATGAATATGATAGAATAGATATATGGATGTGATACGGAGATGAATGACTCATGAGAGCGAAAAAATGGGGAAAAAGAAAGATAAAATGAAAAGTGGTATCAAGAAATTCAAAAACAAATTTAAAGTTTAGTAAAAATGTGTTAAATGGAATAGAAAATATAAAAGTAAACCCAAAAACACATAAAATATCTGATGTAAAAAAATTACAAGAAAATTTTAAAAAACTTGGATTATATAGCTGAAATATAGACTGAAATTATAAAAATATAAAAGAGACTATAATAGATTTTCAAATAAAAAACAAAATTATAATATCTAGAAATGATGAAGCTGCATGATGGTTTGGACCTAAGACATACTTAACTATAATAAAAAAATACTGAAACAGTGATATCTTAATCAAACAAAAAAAATCAAAACTTATTGAAACAAGCAAAAAAGTAAAAATAATATTAGATCATGAAGAAATCAAGCTAAATTGAGATTTTCCTCAAGAAATAGAAGTAAAAAAACTCCAAAGTTTATTCAAAAATTTATGAATGTATAAGTGAGATATAAATGGAAATTTCGAAAACATAAAAAGACCTTTACTAGATTTTCAAAAAAAGGTATGAATTATAAAAAATGATAATAGTTGGGGGGCATGATATTTTTGAGAAAAAACAAAAGCCGCACTAATAACACATTTTGAAAATCAAAATATAAATAGACAAAGAAAGATTACAATAGATGATATAAGTTATAGCACACTTGATAAAATATGAAAAAAATTAAAACTTTTACCTAACAATAAAATATTTTTAAAAAAATTAAAAAAAATTAAATTAAATATAAAAAAAGACTCCCAAATAAAAAAAATAGATTATCTAATAAAAATGTTAGAATAAATTCATTTATATATAAAAAAAGAAATATAGCAAAAAGTAAAGCTATATTTTTTTTATAATAAAGGTTAATATGTTAAAATAATTAATATAAAAATAAAAACAAAAAAATGAAAAAACCTCTTATAATTTTTATAATACTGAGTATCATATTATGAATATTGCCATACAAAACTTTAGCTTATGAAAATAATTACTTTAGGGTTACAGCGTATTATTCGCCATTAAAAAACCAAAATTATTATATAAAATGAAATTATGAAGCAGAGATAAGAATGAATTGAAGATGAATTCGTTGAGCGTCTGGAAAACCAGTTTTTTCTTGAATGCTTGCTGCTCCTAAAAAATATAGTTTTGGAACTAAATTATATTTAGAATGATTGGGTATTTGAGAAGTTAGTGATAGAGGTTCAGCTATAGTAAAAGCTTGAGAAAGAAATTTTAAATATGATAGGATAGATGTTTGGGTATGATATTGAGATGAAGGTCTTAGAAGAGCTATGTATTGGGGAAATAGGGTAATAAAATGAAAAATTATTAAAAAAGCAACTAAGGTTTCAATAAATTATAAAAAAATAGCTTCTCCTTATTGGGCAACAAGTAAATTGAAAAAAAACAGTAGCATAAAAAAAGTAAAATCCAATACAAAATTTGATATATTTTTAAAAAAACAATTAGAAATATTTGATAAAAAGGTAGAAGAAAAACAAGATATAAAAAAATTGCAAAAAATATTAAGTGATTTGTGAATGTATGATTGAGAGATTAATTGAAAATATAATAAAATAATAAATGTAATAAGTAATTACCAAATAGAAAAAAAATTAATAAAAAATGTTTGAGATAAAGCAAATTGATATTTTTGACCTAAGACAAGGAAAAATTTATCTAAGGACTATAAAAGATATTTAATTAAAAAAGAAGAAAGAAAACAAAAAATAAAAGAGTTTGAAAGAAAAATAAATAAATTAAAAATTTTATCATTAAAAAAAGCTCAAAAAAAATTAAATAAAATTTGAGTTCCTGTTTACTGAGAAGTAAGTCCTCAAGTAAGAGAGTTACAAAAAATATTAAAAGAATTATGATATTTTCATGTAAAAGATACTGCTATATTTTGAAAAAAAACAAGATTAGCACTTATTAAGTATCAAATAGATAAGAAAATCATAACAAAATCAGATGATTTATGAGCATGAGTTTTTTGACCTAAAACTAGAAAAAGTTTTGCAGCTAAGCTAAATAGTATCTATATGTCAGAAGATATTAGTAAGAATTTAGAACTTTCTAATTATTATAAAAACAATTGGGAGAATAATCATTAATTTTTACACTTTAAAACTGCTCTTTAACATAAAATGAAAAAATAATATAAAAATAAATACAAAAAAATAGTAATTATAGAAAAAATTAATATAATTACTATTAATTAATATACAAAAATTTTATTTACACACTTTTTTGAATACTGCCTATTGTGTTAGTAAGATTAAAAGTTCTTTAAATAACATTTTAATCTAAATAATCTCAAAAATCAGTTAAAAACGCCTTTTTTAATTCATTGGGCATCAATTTAACCATTTCTGGTAAAATTTCCTTATGAATATGAAAAGATTCTAATGATCAAATACAAACTAAATCCAAAATACTATCATCTTTACTTTTAAGCATATTATCTAGATATTTTAATATTTTTTTTATATTTTTTTCATCTTTTTTATCATAACAAAATTTTATATAATTTATAATATCTCAAAATAAAATATAAGGTAATTCATAATAATCAAAATATGTGTCTTCAAGATACTCATGAAATTTAGAATTATTTTTTAATAGCCTAATTACTTCTATTAATAACCTATCACTAGGTATATTATTATATTTTTCATCTTTACATATTGTTTTTAATTCCTCTAATGTAGGAATGTGTAGTTTTTTATTTTCCATTTAATGCGCTGGTTATATCATTAAAAATATCTGTGGCAATTTTTTTATCATATTCACTTAAATCATTTGCATTGAATCTTTTTTGAATTCAGTTAAGAATTTCATTTCATTTTTTAATATGGTCTGATGGTTTATGTTCTCATACTAAATTTCAAGTTGCTTTTGTATATCTAATTGCATCTGCTGTAGATTTATTTCAAATTTTAGAGGTTATTTTATAATCTTTTTCTAAAACTCTTTTCAACTTCTCATTCTTCACCTTACTTAAATCAGGATTCTTAACAGTACTCCATTTAATTTTACTTATGTTCTTTGCATTAGTCAAACTTTTAAAGCTACCTTTAACATTAAACTTAGTAAGTTTATCAATCTTTACTGGTATAAGCTCTAATCAGACTGTTGTTTCTATATACATAGTATAATAAGCCTTATTATAGTCATCTAGATTAGCAAATATTTCATCTCTTTTTTCATATAAATCATAAAGTTCTGAGTAACTTTCATTTATTTTTCAAACTGAATCTATTGGGTTTGATAATACATTTCATAATCATTTTAATATTTCTCAGTAATCTTCATAATTTAATAAATCTGAATATCATTCAGCATAATCTTTTAACGCTTGCTCATATCATGCTAATTTTCATTTTGCTCACTGAGACTCTTTTTGTATTTGTTCTCTTTCTAATTTTATTTTCAATATTTTTATTTCTAATTTTGCTTTGTATTCATTCAAACCTTTTGTATATTGTTTATGCAAAATATCTAACTTTCAAATGTAATAATCTATTATTTGATTTAAAAATCATTTTGTATTATTTTTATGATAATACTTTATATGAAATTCATTTTGTAGTTTTCTTAAATTATTTATAAGATCATTTACTTTTTTATATTTTTCTAAAGGAGTTTTTTGTAATGAATATTTTTTTATTTCTTCAATATTTTGATCTATTTTTAGCTTTATAGCTTCAATATTTTTTTGATTTTTATAATATTCATTATTAATACATGTATATCATCAATCTTTTCATATTGGTTTATATCATGTTTTACATTGCCATGCATTATATCTATCATTTTCTACGCATATTGCATTGTATGGCTTATAATATTTTAATGAAGAATTGTTCAATTCACAACTAAATGAATATTCCCAACTATTTATTTCTAAAGAATTAGTATTAACTCATAATTGAGTAAATTCTTTAAATAATTTTTCCAATTCATCTAATAACTCTTTCTCTATTTCATCTAAATTCTCACTTCATAAATCTCTTCCATTACTGTCTTCATTATCCTCATTTCATTCACTATTTTCTTCCCCCTCTTCTTCAGGAGAAGGTTCAGGTGAGGTTGAACCACCAACTCTCAAAACAATCCTTCATAAATTACCCTCACTATCTCTCAATCATATTACACTCCTTCAA
>CAWUJK010000040.1:0-10440 GCA_963922865.1 uncultured bacterium
CTCATAGTTTTTTTTCAAGAACAGGAGCTATATAGCCATCTAGTTCTTGTCATGGAGCGGTTCCTCTTACTTCTCTTATTTCTCAATTATGAAGCTTGTGAATAGCTATACGAGGTATTTTGCTTTCTCAAAAATTATCCTGAGAATAATATATGATGAGTTTTCCTGATTTTAAATAGCTACTTGCTACAGAGCTTCAAGCTATACACCAACCAGTGCTATAACCTCTGAGTGTATCTACAAGTTCATGAGGTGTTTCAAACTCTCTCCACTCTCATTTTGTGTTTTCGTGAAGAGCACTGTAATCTATAAAAATTTTTTCTGATACAAAAGGATAGATTTTGGAAAACTTTCCACTGTTTATGAGTTTGTGAAATTCTTTATTTATTTCTTCAAGCTTTTCTTTACTTAAGTTATTATTATTGGGTACTTGTATATCTTGCTTTTCTAGTGAAGCGCTTAGTGCTTCAAAGATATATGAAAGCACTTCACTGTTAAGTTCTGGAAAAGGAGCTATAGTTGATTTGTTTCTTCTTTCATAAGATGTTTTGTATCAACTATCTCATTTATTTTGTTTGCGAGAAAAAGCTCACATACTTAGAACTGATCTAAAAACCCAGTATTTAAACCAGCTTGGGTACCTAGCATCTCAAGATGATAAATAGTTTATCCAAACTCATAGAGATTCTTTTTGTTCTTTTTGTAGGATTTTTATTATTTCATTTTTTACATAGCTATTTATCTCCATTCTACCATATCATAGCTCTTCTATCATATTTCTATTTTCCTCAAAATACGAGTTTGGCACATTTCAAGTTTTTACTATGTTGTCTGAAAATATGATTTGTGTGAGAGTATTTTTGACTTTTTCTTGTATTTTTTTGTATTTTTCTGCTTGTTTTTTGCTGCTTTTTTCTTTATTTTCAAAAATTTCTTTTATTCTGTCTAGGTATATCTCTATTTTTTCGTTTACACTATGTTTTTTTTTGACTTTTTCTTTGTTTTTTAACTTTGTACTGTAGCGTTTTAGGGACTTTGCTACATTGGGATCTTTTTTTAGTGAAAAGGTTCTTTTTAAAAAATTGATACCGAGTTCTTGCATGTATGTTTTGAGTTAAATATTTGTATATAAAATTATTATAATTTATACTGTAAGAATGTCAATTTTATGTTTTTAATTCATATTATTTTTGTTAAGATATCCTAAATCTTTTAAAAAAGATGAATTTCATAATAAAATTCATCTAAGTAAATTATTTTTTCTCAAGATTTAGCTTTTTAAAAAGGTAAATCTTCCACACTTATTTCTTCTTCTTCTACTTTATTTACTTTTTTAACAGCGGGGGTAGAATTTTCAGTAGCACTAGAACTTTCTATTCCTGAATGCGAATTAGCGGCAGAAAGCATTATCATATTTTCTCCAACTATCTCTGTTTTGTATCTTTTAGTACCATCTTGAGCTTCCCAATTTCTAGTTTGAAGTCTTCCTTCTATATAAACTTTTTTTCATTTTTGTAAATATTGTCCAGCAATTTCTGCTAGCTTTCACCATAAAACTACATTATGAAATTCTGCTTGTTCTTGCTTATTTCAACTAGCATCAGTCCAATTTCTATTTGTTGCAACTGATAAAGTAGTAACATTTTGACCATTTGGAGTTTGTCTTAACTCGACATCTTGCGTGATGTTTCCAATAATTTGCACTTTATTTAAGTCCATATCTAATATTATGTAAATATCTAAAATAGTGTTAAGCTTTTAACTCAACACTATCATATTATTCATTTATTTTTACTTGTCAAATATTTTATACACTTTTTATACTATTTTTAAATTGAGTTATATTTTATGAAAAACTATAAGCAAGTATGTGAAATATTACTCAGGCAAGTATTGCCACAGCAGGAACTGTTATAAGCCATGCTGCTATTATTTTTTTAAATAAATTTCTTTCTACCAGCTTTTCTTTTTTTCATGTTTCTTTTTTATGTAATATCTCTCTTAAAAATCATACACCAAATACTCATCATAATGCTATATGCGTAGAGCTAACTGGTAAACCTAGTTGACTTGCTATTATAACGGTTATTGCAGCAGATAATGCTATACAAAAAGCTCTTATTTCATCTAGCTCTGTAATTTCTTTTCATACTGTTTTTATTATTCTTGGACCGAAAAATGAAAGTCAAACAGCTATTCATACTCAACCTAAAAGAAGTATCCAAAATGGTATTCATACTTTTGAAGATATACCTCAAGTGTTTATTGAGTCATAAATTGCAGCTAGTGGTCATATAGCGTTAGCTACATCGTTTGCTCAGTGTGCAAATGTAAGTAGTGCTACCGCGAAAATGAGAGGTATAGTAAACAATTTTGCTATAGATTTTTTGTTGTTTTCGATATTTTTCTTAAATTTTGAAAAATATGTCCTCATAACTATGTAAACTATAAAAGCTACTAATAATCAATAATGTGATGCTTCAACAAAATCTACTTTTACTATACGCTTTAAACCTTTTATTATTAAATATGTCGTAAATGCCCAACTCATTATTGCTACAAATAAAGGAACCCATCTTTTAGCATACTTTGCTTTTTCTGTTCTCACTAAAACTAGACTTGTTATACTATACAAAAAAATTGCTGCTATAACTCATCATATCAAAGGAGAGGTAACCCAACTTCAGGCTATTTTTCCCATTGTTGTCCAAGATACGATTCAAAATCACATTGCAGCAATTCATCAACCCATTACTCATCATACTATTGAGTGGGTTGTAGATACAGGTGCTCTTAAGTATGTTGCTATGTTTAGCCATACTGCTGCGGCTAGTAGTGCTGCAAGCATCACAAACACAAACATTGTCGGATCGGTGAATGTGGATATATCAATAATTCATTTTTTTACTGTTTTTACTACATCTCACCCAGCTATTGTTGCTCATGCTATATTTCAAATTGCAGCTATGATTATTGCCCATTTTATGCTAAGCGCTTTTGAACCAACTGCTGGTCATACGCTGTTTGCTACATCGTTTGCTCAGATGTTTATAGCCATGTAACTTCATAAAAGTACAGCTGCTAATATAAAGAAATTATCTGAGATACCAAGCATCACAAAAAATAATATTACAATAAAGTACAGTACTACTCAAAAAAACTTCATAGTTTTTATTAATTAAAATATAAAATTTAATTTATGCACTAAAATTTAGTATATAAAATTTTTATAAATACAAAATTTTTTACTATAGACAAAAAAATTATATATGTTTTAATATGAAATTATGTTAATTTTAGGTGTTTTAGTTTAAGTTTTGTTACAATATGAAAATTTGGTATTTTGTACTATATTTTAATTGAATTTAAAATATATATATTAAACTATAAAATAAATTATTGTATAAATTTGTTTTTATTTTTAAAATATGTTAACATTATTGCAAGTAAAACTATTTTATAAGACAAGTTTATGAAAAATTCTTTGAGAAAACTATTATCATTTTTATTAATACTAGCCTTGTTTAGCCAATTTTTTATCAATTTGGTTGACGCAGATAAAAACCCAAACTGATATAGTATTTTTAAAACTGTAGATAAAAATTCTTTTAATGAGTATAGATATTTAATTACTAAGGAGTTTTTTAAAATCAAACATAAATGGGATGTTGATTGAGTTATTGAAAAATCCTACTTGAATAAACTTAGAAATTTAAGCGCAAAATCATATAATTATTTGCCTGATAATAACCTAGAAAATGAGAATCTTTTAAACAACTTAAATACTGCTATTTCTAAAGCTCTGAAATACGAAAGTAGTGATGTTTCTTATCTTTGACTTATACAAGCTGTTTGAGCTTATTTGGATGAATCATCTATTTGAGCGATCACATGAGATGTTTATTGAGCACCTAAGGACTGAAATGCTCCTTTTAATGTAACTTTAAGAGCGAGTGTGTCTGATCCAACTTGAACCAAGATACCAAAATATAATTATGTTTGGTGGATGGATTATGGTTCTAGGAAAGTTAATATTTGAACATGACCATCTATAAACTATACTTTTAAAGAAGAGGGTATATTTACTGTTTTTGTTGATATTAGATCAGCACATAAAAATTCTAAGTGATATACAGATGTTATACCTTATAGATGAGAAGTAAAAATAAAAGTAAAAGAAAAGGTAGCTTCTGTTATAATAAAAGTAAATTCAGATAGACTAGGTTATAGAGAAAGGTTGAAATTTACTCCATCTCAAGCAAAGTATTGATTACTTTTTGATGCCACAAGCTCAACACCAACTGGTTCAGCAAAATTTACAAGAACTGAGTGGAATTTTGGGAATTGAACAAAAAGATCATATAGTTGAGAACCTAAAATAGAGAGAATAAAATATTTAAAAGAATGAGATTTTGATGTTAAATTAAAACTAAAAACTAACCTTTGAAAAACAATAGAGAAAGAGTTTGTTATTTCCATACATGATCCTATAGCTACTATAGATGTTAGTCCTAAAGAATGATTTTTATGAGATAAGTTTACATTTAGAGCTAAAAATACTAGTAGTGATGATAATTTAACTTATAATTGGCAAATAGTAGATATAGTTAATGATAAAGTTGTTTTTTCAGAACAAACCAAGCTGTTTACTTACAACTTTAAAAATAAATGACATTTTAATGTAAAACTTGAAGTTAATGGTGTAGATTCAGGTAGCAGGAATATAGATACAAAAAATATTTATATAAATTCAAGAGCTCCAGTTGCTGATTTTAGCTATTCTATACCAGAAACAAACAAACCAAATAAAGTTCTTTTGGATGCTACTGATAGTTTTGATCCTGATTTTGTTGATACTGGTAAATTAAAATATTCTTGGGAAATAGATGGTTCTAGAGTTGATTTAGATGAGGCTAATGAAAATGGTTCTTTATGATTTTATACATTTTCTAGTGTTTGAGACCATAGTGTTGTTCTAAGAGTTGAAGATCCTGATAATATTGAATGAACAAAAAAAGATAAAGTAAAAATTAGTTCTATATTGAGTTTAGACTTTTCCGCAAATCCTAGAGCTATAAAAAGATGAAACTCTATTGCCTTTGATGCTATTAGCCCTGAAGCCCAATTTTTTGAATGGGATTTTGGAGATGGTAATAAATCTAGTTGATGAGTTGAGGAAAAAATAAAGCATAAATATGAAAAAACGGGTATTTTCAATGTTAAATTAAAAGTAATAGATAAGGTAGGTAAATCCAACACACACAGCAAGGTAGTGTATGTATGAAATTGAGAAAAACCAGTTTCTATTTTAAATGTATTTAACAATATAAATAATACTGTAATAGAAAAAAATGCTTGTAAAGGTCAAAGTGCCTATATTGCTGATAGGATTACCCCGCTTAATTTTGATGCTGGGCAAAGTATAGATATTGATTGAAATAATAATAATTTAGATTACTCCTTAAAGATATGAGCTAGTAAATATTTTACTTCTAGAAACACAACTTATAAATTTGATGAGATATGATGTTTTCCTGTTATATTGAAGGTTACTAGTAAAACTAATAGATCTTCTGATACAAAAAAAATTTGGGTAAAAGTAAAAAATTTAGATCCGTATTTATCTACTTTGGTAGCTAAAACTGATAGTTTAGATACTGAACCTGTTGTTGTAAGTGTAGATGCTATTGGCGCATCAGATAAAGATTGAGTTATAACTTCTTATTTATGGTATTATTATACTGATTTAGATCCTGAACCTCAAGATTTTAGATCAACTGTTTGACCTTCTACAAAATTTGTTTTACCAAAAATAACTTGAAATTATTATTTTGTGGTTTTATTAACCGATGATTCAGATTCTAGAGTTTCATCAAAAGAATTATGAAAACTAAGTTCTCTTACTTTAGCTTGAAATAATATTAATGTTCCTATTCTAGATTTAAGGACACCTGACAATAGTGTACATGTTTGAGATCAGGTTATATTAAATGCAAAAGTACAAAATATTTTAAAGCAAAATATATCTAAAAAAGTACAATATTTTTGGGACTTTGATTGAGATGGATTTTATGACTTAGAAACAAAAAAATCTTCTATTACTCATATTTATGATAAACCATGAACTTTTTATGCAAAATTAAAAGTGAAACATAGGTGATTTAGTAATACTAGAAATATAGAAATAAATGTTGCTAATAGTTTAGTTCCTAAATTTGATTATTTTTCTGTTTGAAATAAATTTATATTTTTAAATAAAACTACTTGATCTTATGAAAATTTTTCTTTTGATTTAGGTGATGGTACAAAGATAGAAAATAGAGATTATTTTGAACATACTTATAAAGATGGTAAATCTTCTCATAGTGTTGTATTAAATGTTTCTGACTGAAATAAGGCTAAAAAAATTGAAAAAAAAGTAGTTAAAAATATTAATAATTTATTTGACTCTAAAAAATCTAAAGATGGTATAATTCTTTTAAGTCCAGCAGGGGATAAAGATGGAAGTATTATAATTGAAAAAAGAATTTCTAGTGTAAGTGTCGTAGTTTTTCAAAATTTGAAAAACTTTTCTGAGATATCAGCAGATATTGATTTAGATAAAGATTCTGACTTAAATGGTTGAAAGGATGATGATATTGATATCACAAATATAAAAGATAATTATTTGGAGATACAATTAGATAACAATAAAACTCAAAATATTAGGGTTTTTGTAAAAGATTCTGATGCCAATCTTATTTTAAGTAAAAATTATAAGGTAATTAAGAACTATATAAAGGATGAAGATATAGATTTAAATAAAATCTCATTTAAGTGAGTTACTGAAAAAGAAAAAGAAAAATTAAAAGATTTAAAAAACTTAGTTTCTAGTATTGTTTGAGATGATTGAAAAATAGCTAAAACTTATATTTCTAGACTAAAAGATGAGTGGAATGATAACAATGAAAGAACAAAAATTATCTATGAGTTTGAATGATTCTTAGCTAGTTCTCTTATTGAAAATAAAAATGAAATAATAGAAAATCTTGAGGAATTACTTTTAAAAGAAAATGATGATAATAGTTTAAAAAGTATTGCTCTTAGAGCATTACAATGATTAACCCCTATAGATGTAGAATGTGATTTTGACTCTAAAGAATATAAATCTTGTAAAGAGTATATTGATTTTAGTTTGGAAGCTATAAGAACAAATGATGATGTGACTCAAAATAAGGTTTTAGGAAAATCTATTCTACAGATTATTTGAAAAGATAAAACTTTATCTACTCCTGAAAAACTAAGTTATAAATCTACTTTACAAAACTTAATTTATTGAGATGTTTCTAGTATTCCAAATCAGGAGTTAAATGAGGATGAAAATGATGAAAGTTCTAAAGAATCATGAATAACTTCTGTTTTGAAATGGATATTTTATATAGTATTTGGTGTATTGGTTTTATTTTTGCTTTGAGCTTTACTTTATTTTATTTATTATAAGATATCTAATAAAAAAACTGATAAGGGTTTTAAGGATTTTGTGGAAGAAAAAACTTCTATAAAAGATGATATTTTCTCTGAAAAACTAGAAGTGGATAAAGAAGAAAAACCTACCCAATTAACTGAGAAAATACCAGAATCTAAAAAAGAATTAAAATCTGATATATTCTCTCCCGATAATGATAGTATTGATTCTACTCAAACAAAAACCAATATTTTTGAAGCAAAAAAAGCTAATCAAGAACCAAAACTAGAGAATCCTTGAGTTGCTCCGGGTTGGTTAAAATGAACTAATGAGCTTAGTCTTTGAGAAAATAATTTAAAACAAGAAAATAGTATTAATAAGTCATGAAATTCTGAAATAAAAGAAGAAAAAAATGAGAAAATTAAAGAAGTTGATAAATTGAGTGATACTAAAGATAACGATTCTCTTGATGATGTAACAAGGGTAGAGGATGATATACCAGACTGGCTTAAGGGTAGTTTAGATGATAAGCCTAAAGATTGACCAACTAAAAGACAAGATTCTAAAAATCTAAACTCTATTTCTTTATCTGATTCAAAATCAGAAAAAATTGATTGAGTTAATGCTGAACCAAAAAATGATATTCCTGATTGGTTGAAATGAGGTCTACCAGATGAAGAGGATACTAAAAAACCTAATGAAGTATTAAAAGATTCTAAAAAATTGGATGATGAAAAAGAAGTTTCTAAAAAAATTGTTAAAAATCAGGATAAAAAGTTAGAAAAAGATGAGTCTAAAGAAAACAAAGTGGATATTAAGGCTGAATCTACAACTAAAAAAGCTACCCCAAAAAAGTTGGAGGCAAAAGATTTGGATGGTAAAAAAGATTTAACAAAAAAGCAGGAAGAAAAAAATTTATCAGATAGTGTAGAAACTAAAAAACAATCTTCCAAAAAAGAAGATAAGGCTAAAAAACAAGATAGTATAAGGAAAGATGATAAAAAACAAGCTAAAAAACAAGCTGATTCTAAAAAGAGTGTAAAAGAGAAAATTGACAAAAAGAATTCTCAAGATTTATGGGATGATTGAATGGATGTGCCAGATTGGTTGAAGTCTTAGAAAACAAGAGTTTATTCTCTTGTTTTTTATTTGCTTATTTATATAATAATCCAAGTTTAGTATTTAAGAGTAAAAGATTTTGAATAAAAAAGAATTAGGGTCAGAGATTGTTGATTTTTTAAAGGATTTGGTTTGGATTGTAATTATTGTTTTAGTGGTTAGATCTTTCATAGCAGAGCCTTTTCAGATAAGTGGACAATCAATGGCTGACTCTTATTATGATAAGGAATTTATAATAATTGATAGGTTTTCTTATTTAGATATTCCATGAATTAAGCTTGGTAATATAGATAGGTGAGATGTGGTTGTTTTTAAACCTTGAGTTAGTGATGATAAGCAGTATTTCATAAAAAGGGTTATATGAATACCTTGAGATACTATTAAAATTGAGGGTGGAGAGGTATTTTTAAAGCCTTCTTCATCTAAAGAGTTTGTTAAGTTGAATGAAAAATATTTGAATGATTATAATAATTGAAATACAAAAATTGGTGGTTTGTTAGTTGAGCGTAATTATAGAGTTCCTGAGTGAGAATATTTTGTTATGGGGGATAATAGAAATCATTCTAGTGATTCAAGGACTTGTTTTTCTTTTTCTTGTAGTTCTACTTCAAGGGATAGTTTTATAAACAAAAAAGAGATAATAGGAAAATTGTTTCTTGATTTGGGTTATTTTAATATTAGAAATTTTTCTTTTAAGCATTCTTGAAACTCAAAGCATCCTTCGCTTGAATGACTTGATACTTCTCCTAGGTGGTTTTCTAGTCCTTGAACTTATGATTATGGATTGTAAGCTTTGCTAGTTTTTTCAAATAAGCAATAAAATTGTTATTATGAATGGATTTTATTTTATTGATAAGCCTATAGGTATATCTAGTTTTGATATAATTAGATGTCTTAGAAAAAAGCTTAATATAAGAAAAATATGACATACATGAACTCTTGATCCTTTGGCTAGTTGAGGGATGATTTTAGCTCTCTGAAATTATACTAAGTTGATACCTTATCTTGAGAGGGATAAAAAAACTTATGAGTTTAGTGTTAGTTTAGATTGAATTACTGATTCGTTTGATCTTTGAGAAGAGGTAAAATTTTTGGATAAAAAATTTCAAAATAAATACAAAAAACAACTAACTAAAGAATATATAAATGATGTTTTAAATAAACATTTTAGCTGAAAAATAAATCAAATTCCTCCTAAATATTCAGCATTAAAGATTGATTGAAAAAGAGCTTATGAGTTGGCAAGAATTTGAAAGAATATAGAAATGAAATCAAGGGAAGTAGAAGTTTTTAATATTGAAATACTTGAATTTAATTATCCCCAATTATTTTTAAAGGCAGAGGTTTCGGCTTGAACTTATATTCGTTCTATTGCTTCTGATTTATGAGATATTTTAGGGACTGGTTGATATATTACAAAGCTTAGGAGAACTAAGATTTCTGGTTTGGATATATCTTTATCTCAATGTCTTGACTCTTTTGATTGAGTTAATGTTTTAGATGTCAAAATGTTGTTTTCAAATAATGTTTTTATTAGTTTATATGGTATTGTCTTATCAAAAATAAATAATGGTATGAGGGTTATGGGTAATTTTGATTATCCTGTTTGAATTGATTTATTTGTTTTTGATTGAGCTTATATCACAAATGTTGTTAGGTTTGATGGTGAGTGTTTGTTTGCTATAAAAAAAATTTAAAAAAAATTTGCAATGGGGCGTTTTTTTTATAGAATACTGGGGCGTTTAAATATATGGGTTATTAGCTCAGTTGGTAGAGCAGCTCCCTTTTAAGGAGAAGGTCCTGGGTTCGAGCCCCGGATGACCCACCATTTGATACATTACAGATTCTGAAGATTTTAAAAACAGGGTTTTCATCTA
>CAWUJK010000041.1:0-9963 GCA_963922865.1 uncultured bacterium
ATATAGAAGATTTTGATGAATTAATTAAATAACTTTATTGTAAAAATAAAATATAAAAATTACTTGAAAAGTTAACAAAAACACATATAATATTATGTATGATATTACATAATTTATAAGTTATGACATTTAAAACAAACGAACTAATCTCTTCAACTAAATTAGTTAGAAATTTTGGAACAGTTTTAGGGAAAATGAAAAATCGTGATATATCAAAAATTTGAATTTTGAGAAACAATAATCTAGAAGCTGTCATGCTATCAAGAAAAGCCTATGATAAAATAATAGAATGTATAGAAAACTTGGAAGATGCTTCATTAATTAAAGAAAGAATGACAAATGATGATTGAACTAGATATACTCATGAAGAAATGATGAAAAAATTTAGCATTGATTTAAATTCCTTGTAGATATATGTACAAAATAAAATATAAAAAGGAGGTTGAGAATGACTTGAATAAACTTGATAAATCAATAAGGAGTCAAGTTTTTAATAAAATTGAAAAAATTTCTCAAAATCCAAAAATTTGAATTAACTTAAATTGAGAATTAAGCTGATATAAAAAAGTATATATATCTAAAAAGAAAATAAGAATAATTTATAAAATAATAGAAAATAGAATAGAAATCTTAATAATTGCAATCTGAAAAAGAGAAAATAATACAGTTTATAAGAGTGTTTATAAAAGAATTTTATAAGAAAGTGTGATTTGTATTCATTTATGAATTAATTAAATAACTTTATATATACTAAATTAAAATATGTTCATAGTAATAGATTGAATAGACTGATCTGGGAAAGGGACCCAAGTTAAACTTTTAGAAGAAAATTTGAAAAAGCTTTGAAAAAAAGTGAAAATTTTAGACTATCCTAGATATGGAGAAAGATCAGCTTTTGCTGTAGAAAAATATCTAAATGGAAAATATGGGAAAAAAATAACAGCAAAACAAGCCAGTATTTTTTATGCAATAGATAGATTTGATGATAGTTTTAATATAAAAAAAGAACTAAAAAAATATGATTTTATTATATCAAATAGGTATGTATCAGCAAGCATGATACATCAGGCAGGAAAAATATCTGATCAAAAACAAAAAGAAGAATTTTTAGATTGGTTATATGAACTTGAATATTGAATATTTAATATAAAAAAACCAGACCTAACCATCTTTTTAAATGTCAGCCCTGAGATGAGCCAAAAACTAGTACTAAAAAAAGAAAAAAGAAAATACCTAAAATGATGAAAAAAAATGGATCTGCATGAAGAAGATAAAAATCATTTATTAAACGCCCATAAATCCGCAATGACAATATTAGAAAAATTTGAAAATTGGATAAAAATTGATTGTGAAAAAAATTGAAAAATGAAAAATATAGAAACAATAAATAAAGAAATATTAAAACAAATACTATAAAAGTTATGGCCTCAAAAACACAAATTTGAAATACATGAGAGTTAATAGCAATAAAATATTTGCAAAAAAACAATTTTAAAATACTTGACACCAATTTTAAATTTTCTACATTTTGAGAAATAGACATTATCAGCCAAAAAGAAGAATTAACCATATTTATAGAAGTAAAATATAGAAGCAGTAAGGCATACTGAACCCCGGAAGAATCTTTAACCAAATATAAATTGTCAAAATGTAAAAAAACAATACAATACTATTGCAAAAAAAATAAGATAGATTTTGAGAAAATTAGGTTTGACGCAATAACCATATTAAAGTGAGAAAAAAGCTACAAGATAAAACACTATAAAAACCTTGAAATTTAACAAAAGATAGTATATAAATTAGTAAATACATTTTTTGAAATAAAAAATATATTTAATTAATCTTTTGAGAGACTAAAAAGTATGATTAATATTAGAGATTATGAAAAAATTAGTAAATACATTTTTGAAAATAAGAAATATATTTAATTAATTTTTTGAGCACCTAAAAAGTATGATTAATATGAGAGATTGTGAAAAAAATTAATTAAATATATTTCTTATTTTAAGTACAATTTAACCAAAAAAACAATGAAAAAATTAACAGCAATTATAGTGCTATCATTTATAGCATCAATAAATGCACTATACCTTACATACAATGCTTACATACTAAAATGAGCACAAAACCAATTCAATATAGAAAATATAAACTGAGTTAACCCTAGTCTATGATTTGCATGTGACTTCAACTCCACTTTTTCATGTTCATCAGTATTTAGTCATGATTTTGCTTGGATTTTTGGTATACCATTTTCTATGCTAGCACTGATAGTTTATCCCACAATATTGATACTAGCATTTTTAGCAATAAAATGAAAAATAAGAAACATATACAAAATACTACTAACAATAACCGCAATGTGAATATTGTTTAACTGATATGTGATAATAAACGAATACATTGTATGAGTCTACTGCCTATTATGTATAATATGTACAGCAATAATAATAAGTATAGGATGAATAAGTATAGCATGATTAAAGCAACAAAGTAAAACTCAAATAAAAAAATAAGTTATAATGAACGTTCAAATGAACGTTCATTATAAAAAATAGCAAATCCTTAAAAATAATTCAAATAAAAACAAGAATTATTTTTTTTGCAGCATTTTTCTAAACCATAATTTTTCTCAAAACAAATAAGTCAGATCATAATGAGCTCTTTCTAAGTTTATTCCCCTATCAATTAAAACATCAGATATTTTTCACTCTTCCAAAACACCATCAATAAGCTTTATTTTTTCAGAGTAATTCCTTCCTCTAGTTGGAAATTTTACAGTATCAATATTTGGAATCCTATCAAAAAACAAATAAGAATATAAATTAAGATTATCAGATTTTGCATAAAATGAACCTAGTTCTAATGCTTTTAATTTAGCCTCTCATCAAACCTCTTTTAGTTTATTTTTATTATAACTCAAATAACTTTTAAATGAACTATTTAATTCAGATTCAATAACCTTGATTTTATCAAGTTTTTCTTTACTTGTATCAGTTTGTAATAAATATTTAACACCCCTAAGATAACTAAGAATATTTTTATTTTTTTCACTAGACAAGGGCTTCAAACCATCAAAAAATAAGTCTACTCTAGTTCTAGAATTATATACTAATTTCAGTAAACGAGACTCCAAAGAAACCTTATCTCAAAAATTTAGTTCAATTTGCTCTAATAAAGAAGAAACTTCAGCAAAAATATCTAAATAATCATCATCCATCATCTCTATTTTTTCTTTATTAGATAAACCATCATCCAATACAATTTTTTTAAAATCAGCCCTAAACTTTTTTTTCACAATCAAATCATTTACTACAACAGTACAAATATCTTTAGCTCAATATTTATGCTCAGCATAACAAAGTCAGTTATTGTATCTACAAAAATCTCATTCTCAAAAAACCTCAAAATTCATATTTGGAAACTCATTTGTTATATCTTCAATCTCTCTTAAAGTAAGCTCTCTACTCAAAATAACTTTATTAATTTTATAATTTTCTATAAAAAATCTAATTGCTTCTTTATTGTAAACAGCTAAAATAGTAGAAATATTAATTTTTCAAGAATAATTGATACCATTTAAATACTCTAAAATACTTATATTTCAACAAATAATTCAATCAATACCAAGCTCTATAAACTCTCAAACCATCCTTTCTATAAGATGCCAAGTTTCTGGAGTATAATACCAAGCATTCAAATTTATAAAAATTTCAATACCATATTTATGCACTTCTTCTACTATTTGCTTTAAAGTTTCATAATCAGTAACTTGTTCATGTTCAGCAAACCTACCATTTGGACTTACTTCAAAACCAAACTTATCAGACCAATAACTAGGATTATATCAAACAAAAAATTCTCATGCTCATGAACTAACCAAAGAAGAAATATATTTACTTACATCCTTGGCATTTTTTCAAGTACTGCTAAATCATAAACCAACTATTTTTTTAAACATAACTATTTTTATAAATATTAATAACATTATAAAAATAAAAACAAAAAATAAAAGCCCAAAATTGAGCTTTTATTTTTTGTTCAAAAATTAGAAGTAAACTTTATTATTCAAACTTCTATAAGTATTTCTAATAATAGCAGACTCTCTAATTTTTTTCTTAGTAGGTTTAGAGTTAGCATATCTCTCTTTTCTTATTTTATTTGTTAGTCTAGAAGAAAAAAATAATTTTTTATATCTTAAAATCAGTTTTTCATTTGACTCTCAATCATTTTTAACAGCGTATATCATAGTAAATCTATCTCCCTAAAGAAAGATTAAAAAATAAATTTGTAACACGGATTATATTTCGCTTTTTTAATTTGTCAAAAAATAATTTTTAAATATCATTAACTAATAAATAATAAAATTTTATTACAAAATGAACAAAACAAGATTAGAAAAATTAGAGTCAGTTGCTAAACAAATAACATGAGAATTTTTAATAGAAGATATAAGACAACAAGAGACAAAATTTGGAATAATAAATATTTCATGAGTAAAAATAAGCCCTGATGTATCGTATCTAGACATTTTTGTATCAAGTTTTGAAAACTCAGATAAACTAACAAAAACATTAGCAAAATACGCACCAAGTCTCACAAAAAAAATTCATAAAAATCTAAACATAAGGAAACTACCAAAAATAAGATTTAGATATGATAATAGTTGAGAAATATCACAAAACATACTAAAAACAATAAATAATTTATAAATAAGTAAAATGCTAGATAAAATACATAAATACTTATTAAAAATAAAAATTTTTAGAACCCTAGATTTATACTACAAAAAAATATTTAAACAAAACAAGAAAATACAAGAATATAAAAAAAGAAAGCAAAATACAGAAAACCAAGAACAAAAAATAAGAAAAAGAAATAAATTTAATTTACAGCTAAAAATTAATTTTGAGTGACATAAATTCAAAAAAGTTATTTTTGTAATACTATTTTTACTTATAGTATTAATAATAATTCTAATAAAATGACCCTTTTTCAAGATTAAAAACATAAATATAATAAGGTTAGATGAAAATGTTAATTCAAGATTAATAGAAAAAAAATTAGCCCCCATAAAAAACACACTTTTGTTTAGTATTGAAAAAGAAGAAATAGAGAAAATAATCAAAAAAACTCAGCAAAATATCAAAGAGGTAGATATAACTAAAACACCTCCTTCAAGCATAAATATAAGATTATCATCTTATGAACCCATTTTTAAAACACAGCTAAAAACAAACAAATACCTAATAACACAAAACTGAGTATTTTTACCCACAAAAAAGAAAAACGAAAACAAGACAGAAATAAAAATAAAAGACCTTGAAATACAAAATTACCCAAATTATAAAAAAATATTAAAACCAGAAAATTTGTATAAAATCAGATACCTAGAAGAAAAAATAAAAGACAACATAGTAAATCTCAAAATAGAAAGTATAATATACTATAAAACAGCAAGAGAGATTCATTTTATAATAAATAATAAAACACGCGTTATTTTTGATATTGAAATACAAAAAGAATGGAAACTAGATGATAAATTAAAACAAATATTTGTATTTAATAAAGAAAAAGTAAATATCATAAAACCATGAATAATCTACATTGACAATAGAATAAAATCTAAGATACTTTATTGTACTAAAAACAAGTTAAATTTATGTTTAGAAACAATAAATTATATATATTGAGAAAAACTAAAAACAAGTGATTATAAGCAATAAAATTACTAAAAAATAATTAGATGAAATGTCTAATTGTTTTTTTTGTTAAAATTACTATTTTGTGCTATTATATAAACATATTATAAATAATAAAATTAAGTAGTTATGTTTGATCCATCTAAAATGAACTTAGATCTAGAAAATGATTCTAAAGAAAAAAGCAAGAGAAAAGATGAACAACAGGAAAACAAACAAAAAGAAATAAAAAATAAACAATTAACTCAAAATCTAGAAGAAAAAGTTGATATTTTAAGTAACATAGACAATAAGACATCAAGTTTAGAGAAAAATAATCAAGAAAATAACATAGAAAAAGAAAATAAACAAGAAGTTAAAAAACAAGAAGAAATTATGACAAACCAAGAAAAAATTATATTTGATATAAATATAGTATCAATCGATTATTTAATAAACTATATTATATCAAAACAATATGATTTTTTCATACTAGAACCTGAAGAAAATAAAGTAAAAATTACATTTAAAAAAGACAATCTAGAAAAAGAAGTAAAATACATCAAATATCCCATTTATTCTAATATAATACTAAAAGCTAAAAGTATAACAAAACTAAAGGTAGAAGAAACAAATACCCCACAAGAAGGAAGCCAAGAGATAAACCTAAATAGGAAAGTTTACAAAGCAATATCAAAAACATCTCCTTCCAATTTTGGGGAAAAATTATTTTTTAAAGTACTAGAAACAACTAAGAAAGTAACTCCAAAGAAAAAACAAAAGATGAGTTTTACAAAAATGATATCAATATTTGGATGATTATTTTTTGTAAGTATAGTGATATGATGAATATTTATATCAATAGTGCTTTTTAATTCAAACTCAGTTTCTGATTTGCAATTTTTTAATAATCTTTGAGTAAATACAGATGCTATCAAAGAATTTGCTGCAAAAATAGTTAATGCAACTTTTGGTATTATATTAGTTATAGAAATAATATTATTGTTTGTATTTTCATACAAAGCTCTATTAACAAAAAAAGAGTTTAAGCAAAAAAGAATTTCAAGAATTATGATCGCTACATTTTTCTTGCTTCTATCAGTAATAACATTTATAACATGGATGTTTTTAGCAAAAAAAATAAATTCTCTTAAATGATTAAACTACTGAAAAGTAGAATTTTATGACAATTCCAAATATTTATCAAGCTTATTTGAAGAACAATGAGCCAAGATAGATATAGAAGAAAAAATAATATGACCAATAACTATTAGATTTAACAATGAACAATTTATAAAAAAATTAAGAGATGATTGATTTACACCCCAAAAAGTTACATGGAATATATGAAAAACGCAAAGAGAAGTAGCAGAAAAAGATTATGAACTAATTTATGAGTTCAAAGAAAAATGACTAACAGAAATTAAATTAGTAGTAGATGGGTTAAATATAAAATGAGAAAAAGACATCATAGAAAAAAATATTTGAAAAATAAATATAAGTAATATAGTAAAAATAGATGAAATAAAACTAGAAGACTGAGGTTCAAAATTTATATTTGATGCTTCAGACTTAAAAACACTTTGAAAAATAAAATGGTACTATATCCCATCACTTAAGTGAAAAACAGATACACAAATAAATGATATAATAACAAAAGCACTATCAAAAGAAAAACTAGAATGATATAAATTTAACTCAAAAAATATATTTGAGTGAGAACAATACTATTGAATAAAAATAATAAAATCATCAATAGAAAATGAAGAACTAGATAAATTATTTATAATCTCAAAATGAGATAAAAATGAGATATCTTGAGAGATAGAAGCAAAATCAGATCCAAATAATTATAAAAAATATGAGTTAAAATTTAAAAACCCAGAAACAAAACTATGAGAAGCATATATCAAAGAATACATTTGGAAAATAAAAGACTTAGATGATAAATGAGAAAGAAAAGAAATTAATTTTAAAAAACAGGCAAGTTTAAGTGAGTTAGAGCAGTCAAGTAAAATAAGCTATACTTTCCAAAAAAGCTGAATCCATGAAATAGATCTAATAGTAATAGATTCTGAAGGAAAAGAAAAAAAGTTTAGTAAAAGTATAAAAATAGAAAAAAAACTTCCCCTTTTAACAAAACTTAAATTTAAAATATGAAATGAAGAATTAAAATATAAAAAAGATATAATATATGAAAAGAAAAACAATACTTATTATTTAGAGGATATACCAGCACCAAGTGAGATACAGATAGATGCAAATAAAATAAGAGCCCTAAATTCTAGATATTGATTAAGTGAAGTATATTATGATTTAGATGATGATTGAAATTTTGAAAAAGTATCAAAAAAAGCAATTTATGCAGTAAATAGAGAAGAAATATCAAGTTTCAAAGTAAAATATGTTTTTATAAACAAAAATATTAAAAGTGAGGTCATAGAAGTAATAGAGCAAATACATGTTACATCTGTGAACAAAGATGCCATACTAGATCTAAGATTAGGAATACCCACAAATTATGTTCCAGTAGTTATAAAATTTGACGCATCTTGATCCAAAGTTACAGGAAAAGATATAGAAAAGTTTATATTTGATTATTGAGACTGAACAAAACCTGAAGAAAGGGATTCGAAAAATAATGGGCATAAATATATAAAAGCTGGAGATTATACGATAAAATTGACTGTAATAACTACTGATTGAGAAAAACATTCTATTAAGAAAAAGCTTATATTAAAAAATAGACCTCAGCAAGCGGTTATAACTACTAGTCTTAAAAAAGCTCCTACCTATCAAGGGATAGATTTTTCAGCTGAAGATTCTATTTGAGAAGTATGAAGTTATTTTTGGGATTTTTGAGATGGAAAAACAAGCACTCAAATATCACCTAGTCATTTTTATAATAAACCATGAAAATACAAAGTAAAACTTAATCTAGAATTTACAAATAAAAATATAATGGAAGATGAGATTGAGGTAGAGATTTATGATTAGTGAACGAATACATTCTTCCCGCATATTCGTTACATATTATTCGTTCCGCATATCCATTTTATATTATTCGTTTAACATATTTGTTGAGTAATATTTATACCCATACACATATATCTATTGTGTAAAAACACATTAATTTACAAAATAAGAATTTAATCTAAATTTCTTATTTATAATTTTGTTATTTTAACATATCAATGGGAATTATTAGTTCATCAATTAGTTTGACTAGTTCATGAGTTATAAGATCAACCACCTCAACCTCAACTTCAACCTCAAGAATATCAGCCACCTCAACCTCATCAATTACATGCTCATCATCAACCTCATCAAAATCATCAAGGTGCTCATGAACAACTAACATTAGGATCTCTTCAAGGTGCTTCAGATGCTCATAATCAATTTTGTTTAAATCAATTTGCTTTTCATGAAGAATAATATTGTGAAGAATCTGAAACCGATGATGTATTAAATCATCATCAAGATGTTCACCATCCTCAGTTTGAAGTACTTGTACTTGCATTACCATTTACTCATCATGAATATTGTCAAGAATCTCAATTAGTGGAAGTAACTGCATTATCACCATTTCATCATGAATTTCATGCTCATCATCCTCATCATCAAACAATCAAAGCATTAGCAGATGTATAATTTGGTCATTTTGCTACAAAAGTTCAACCTCAAGCTCATGCAGTATATTTATAACTGACTCACATTTGTCATACCATTATCTGCAAAACTTCATCCTTATTTAAAGAAAAGTTTCATTTCATTTTTATTCATAATCAACCTATATTACCCACTAAATTATCTCATCATTTTGCTCAAGCTACTTCAATACTATAATTTCATGTTTCTGGAACAATCCATTGTTGTATTCATTGAGTTATTATATTAAATGATGAAGTATATTCGTCCCAATTTGTATTATAAGAACTTTTACATTGGCTAAGTGTAGGTCATTTTCTTCAAGTAGCTCAACAATTTGTAAAAGTATGAGATGTAAAACTAATATTTTCTCCATCCAAATTTTTATAAACTATAGTATTTCAACTAGAACTATATCATCTTCATCATACTTTCGCTACTTTTCATAAGTCTTTGAATAGCGTTCAATTTCAGGTGATTACTTCTTTAGTTTTTAAATACGATTTGTAAGTCTTTGTATTTCATACATTACTTATATCTAGTGAACCACTTTCTGTCTCTTGGATTGGTTGATTTGTTTCTGTTGTTAGTATTCATAGTTTCTTTCATTCTACATAGGGATATCTATTCTCAT
>CAWUJK010000042.1:0-9255 GCA_963922865.1 uncultured bacterium
AAAATCTCATCATGTACTATTACATACATCCATCTTTCTTCATCATCATCATGATGATCATCATCATGATGAGCTTGGTGTTTCATTACAACGCCAATTAGTTTGTAGTGAAAAATTTTTTCATCAAAAAACTATATTCCCATGATTTATGGTGCTTGCTGTTCATGAAAATATTCATGTTTCGGGATTAATTGAAACTCCACTCATATCAATCCATCCTATTTTTTCTCACCATCAGTATCCTCAAACTTTTCATGAACATGTATTTGTCGTTCAATTGTTTCTAGGCGCAAGATTTATCCAACCATGATTTTGAGACCAAATTTTTCCAGTAATTGAATTTGTTTGAACATCTACATTTCAACTGCTTGTTTTCCAGTTAATCCAACCTAGTGTTTCTCCCCAAGACCATTTGTTTGTTCATGAAATGTTTTCAGCATAACCTATATTAAAATAAAATCATACTAATAAAAGCCACATTACTTTTGATATTTTCATAACTACTTATTTTAAATACACAATATAATATTTTAGTCAAAAACTACCATTAATACTCATGATGAAGTTCTATAAAAATCTCATGAATTTAAACCTCATGCTTTTGCTTGGCTATTGTTTTCATATACAAGTAAACCTTTTACCGAAAGTTTTGAGTTAGGATTTTGGTTTCATATTCATACATTTCATTCAAAATAATTTTTAGCTCATTTTGAGTATATAGAAAAATCATAACTTCAACTTGCACTATTATTACTAGATAGACCTGCTGAAAATCCGCTTATAAGTTTAAGTCACATATCAGTTGCTATTTCTAAATCATTTAGGTTTGCTATTGCATTTACCCCAATATTTATTTTGTTTGCATTACGAGCTAAACCGTTTACTCATGTATTAGAACCAGATTGAGTAGATTCAGAACTTCCTGCTGCACCTACAGCATTGTATGCTGAAGAGGGATTTTTGATTTGAGCTTCACCATATGTTCCAGAAACTAGAGTCATGTTTACTGGATTTAAAATATTATTGTTTCCGTTTTGAGTTGCATGTACAAAAACTCCATTTACACTTACTCATCAATCTGAAATCACATTTGCCCAATATCCATTAACATCATCACTAAATAAGCTAGCTCCACTTACTGTTAGATCTGTTCTTATTCAATGTATATTTATACCATTTGTAACACTAGATTCATTTCTTACTACATTTAGTTTTCAATCTGGATTTGATGTTCATATTCATACACTTCAAGTATTATATACAGCATTTTTGGAGTCACTTCAATCAATAAACTTACCTATATTAGATTCTATAATTTTAACAAAACAGTTTGCTTCTCAAGGAGCACATTCAGGATCTAGGGTTTGGTTAGGAGAATATCATCAATTTGGAGCTACTGCATAAACAACAATAAATCATAAAATTAGCAATATTGTTGAAATAAAAATATTTTTAATAATTTTCATATTATTTTAATTTATTTATTTAAAGTAGAATATTTATTTTTTTTAGTATATTCAATATTTATAATAAAAAAAGAATTTTGTAAATAATAATATACAAAATTCCTTTTTTTATTGAATTTTTACTCTTGGATATTATTTTTAAAAGCATATCTCATTATTTTGTAAAATGCTTCACTTCAACCTTGCTCTCAAACACATTCTAAAATTTTTGCTCAAGGAATGGCTTTTTTATGGAACTTTAAAGGGAAATGGTTAAATACTATATTCAATTTAGATCCATATTTAGCTTTTAGTGATTCTTCTACATCTCAATTATGTAGTTTTGCACAAAACGGACATTCTAGTTCAGAATATTCCAGCCATGTTATTTGCGCTTTTTTATCTCCATCTATGTATGAATCTTTTTTTATTTTTTCTATTAATTTTTTATCTATTAACTTGAATCACCTTGGACTCATTTTAGCAAATGGATCAAATTTTGCTCATATGTCTAGTGAATAACTATTATTTTTTAATTTAACAAGAAATTTATCAATATTGCTATCAATTTTTTCTTTTGCAAATATTATTGCAGGTAGGGTCTTTATTTCATTTTCAGTTATATATTCACTAACTCAATTATCTCAAAAATCATAATTTGTTATTTGCATACTTTTTATTGAATCTATCTTCTTTATACCTTCTATGATTTGATCTATAGCTGTAGATTTATCTCTTTTGTCTGTTATAAGAATGATAGTGTTTTCATCAACTTTTTCTTTGAAATCTTTTTTGTTTGTTTCTTGTTGTTCTTGAGGAGCTTCATCTGATAAAAGTATATCTATCAATGTTATGAAACTCTCTTTAGGATGAGCTCATGATATTATTTCATATTCTCATGTTTCATTATTTATTATTACATTACCAGGCGTTCAGGTTATACCAAAATTATCAGCTCAAGTTTTCATTTGAGAGTTTATTTTATCTAGATACTTATCGCTTTTTATACATTGTTTTAGTTCTTCTTTATCAATTCACATATTTCAAGCTTCAACTATTAGTGGTGTTTCGTTTGAGTTTATTGTTGTATTTGTACTATTATTTCACTTTTGTCATAAAAAATATCAAACTAGTCATACAAGCATAAGTGCTAAAATAGCTATTATTGTGTATAATATATTTGTATTATCGTATTTTTTTGTCATTTTTTTATTTTTAATAATTAAATTTTTTTAACTATCTAATTCTAATAAGTTTTGTATTAATTACAAACAAAATTCTATTTACATAGAAAGGATTTTAATTTTTAATTAATCTTTTAACAAAAAAGCCTTATTACACATAAGGCTTTTTTGTTTGATTACTTTTTTTATTGTGTCATTAATTCTTGTATTGTCATAGTATTGTTAGGTGCTTTTATTTCGGTTTGCTTGTACTCAATGGTTCATTTGTTTTGCATTTTTATTTCAAGTATTTTATTTTTTCATTCTATGTAGTCTATATAAAGGTTTGAGTTATTTTTGTTATTTTTAGTATCTACTAAGATGTTTAGATTAATTTCTGCTTTTACATCTTTGCTTTTTATTTCCTTTTTAGTCCATGTTTTATATCAGTTTATATAAAATTTTTCTTTGAAATTATTACTTCATATATCAATTCACAATTCTATTTTTTTATTATCTATTCATTTATCGGTCCTTGCTTGGTAATTATCACTATTTTCTACACAAGATGATATTCTGTATTTTTGATTTTTAATTCAATTTTTATCATCTCATACTTCATATGTATATCAAAACTTACATCAATTTATTTCTATATTTCATGAAGGATCTTTAGGTATTTTCCATAAATATGATGATAGTAACTTTTCAAAATTTTCCTTACTAGGATATTCTTGTTCGTCTTGATAAGATTGTTCAATAGCTCCTTGTAAAGATCTTAAATCTGATCTCCTAGTTAAATCTCTAGCTTTTTCAGTTTGTTTCAAATATATAGAATTTATAGGGTTTTCACTCAAATCAATTTTATTATTGAACTCTAAATAATCTTTTTCATATTTTCATGAATGTGTTATTTTTAGATATTCTTTTCAATTTTGGTCAAAAACTTTAGTTGTTCCTGAAATTATTTTGTTTTGTATTTTTGTATTTATATCTATTATTTCTTTTTTATTATCTGATACTTTAATTTTAGCCGTATAATCATCATTTTTTTTAGTAAGTCTAGCTTCTAAGAACTTTTCATTGTTGCTTAAATTAGTTCATGACATTTCTAAATCTATATTTTGAATATCACCATTGTAATCTTGTTCTCAGCTTATTTTTCATTCTATTTTGTCTCATGGTTTATATTTACTTTTTTTTGTTTTGTAGTCATATCCGTCATATTTTTCATTTTTGTATACAAAATCTCAATTTATTTTTTTATTTTCCAATTTTAGATTTGCATCAAACTCATTTTTGTGTCATTTTAACTTTAACTTTGAGTCTATGTATGTAAATTTATTTTTATTATCTAGTTTGGCATTAAATTTTATTTGGCTATTAGTTCAATCATCTAAATTAAAATCTAATCTAGAATTTTTTACATATTCTAATAAAAATCATTCATTGTCTTTTGTTATTAATTCTGATTTAAGCTCGTCTACACTTTCATTTGTAAATATTATATAAGAATTAAATATTTTTACTTCATTTGATTTTAAGTTAAGTCATAATTTGTTTTTACTTGTTCACATTTCCATGTATAATTCTCAATTATTAGCTAATGCTTTTAGCATATCTTCATATTGAGATTCACTACATTTTGATCCTCCCCATGGGTCAAATCTTGCTGACATTTCTTTTATTTTATCACAACTATACTTTGTAGGGGCTAGCAAATACTTATTTCCATCTTTTTTATAAGCTTTAAACATTGGTTTACTCATTGCTTTTTTTGAATCAGCTAATATTTTTGTTGTGTTTATACTATCTAAAATACTAATTAATCTAGCTGTATTTTTATCCTCAAATTTTATGTATTTATTTTCTTTAGCAACTTTTTTCAAATTTTCTATTTCTCTTTTTATACTTTTTACTCAAATCTCATCAGTTATATTCAATTTATTCATTAAAAGATATATATTACCTTTTTTGCTTATAAAGTCTATAAAACTTTCCATTTGAAACTTTATAGAATCTTCTCATTTTGGTACAGCTTCTACTAAGGCTTTTAACTGTCATGATAGTTGAGAATCAAATCATGAAGCTTTTGAACTATAATTATTTAATTCTAAATTTGTTTTTATTTTTCATATAGATTCATGATCTATATTAAAATTAAATTTGAAATCACCTTTCGCTTCATAGTTTAATAATTTTTCAAAATCTTGAACTAAACTATTTATTATGTCATTTGTATTTTCTAATAAGCTTAATTGTACTTTTACTATTTCTTTTTCTACATTTTCTTTTTCTCGTTGTGATAAACTTGAAGTTTTCATTTCTTCTAATTTTTGATTTACTTGTTTTTGTTTCACTTGAGCTTGTATTTTTTCTATTCTATAAATTTCAACTATCACTTTGCTTTTCATATATCACAATATAGCCATAATTTTTTTAGTTCTAGCATTTTGTGTTTTACTTGCTAATTTTTTTTCAAGTTCGTATATCTTTTTTTCTAATTTATCTAAAATTTTTTTATTGTTTTTTATTCTTTCTATGATTTTATCAATCTTTTTTATATATTCATTTCAAGAACTAAATTTTGCTAAATTATTTTTTGAGTTTACTGTTTGTTTTGCAAGTGTGTTTTCATAGCTTTCAAAAGCTAAAACATTTGGCTGAGAAACAAATATAATCAAAATAATTGTCATTATACTTATTACTTTCCTCAATATATTCATATTTAATTTTTTATATAATAAAAGGCTAGAATGTATATATTCTATGTTTTTAGTATAATGAGCTTTTTATTTTTTCCAAATAATTAAACAGTTTATTTTGTTCAAATTTTATTTTTGTTATATCCCGGTAATAATCTTTTTTTTCTAGTTTGTTGAATTTTGTATAAAAAAATTCTTTATTTTTAAATATATAAGTTCCGAAAAAATCGTATTTTTGTTTGATTGTTTTATTTTTTTGTGCTTTTTCAAAAAAATCTTTATTGTGTAGTATATAATAGGTGAAACTTTCTGCAAAATCTTCATATTTATTTGTCATAGCATATCAACTCACAAAATCTTTGACTTTCATGTTTGGTTTTTTTATTTTTGTTTGTCTCCAGGAGATATCATAAAATTTAGAACTTATATCTAAAAATACTTTTTTTTCTAAAAAATATAAATCAATATAGTGACCAAGTTCATGTATGAAAACAGCTATGTATTCAGAAATATTATCATTTTTAGCTCAGTATAGTTTTATGGTTTTGTTTTTCATTTTTCACCTTGAATCTATTTTTTCTTTTATGAGTATTACATCTATACTACTTATTTTAGAAGAAAAAATATTTCTAATTATTATGTCCTCTAAATGGTTTTTTAGTTCTATAATCTCATTTTCAAATTTTTTAGGATAATAATAAAAACTGTATTTTGTTTTAATTTTATTTTTATAGTATTTTATTATTTGTTTATTTATTATTTTATTTTTTTCTTCTTTTTGATTTGAATCTATTTCTTTTTCTATATATTTTTCTTCAATTATTTTATTTTCTATATCATTTTTGATATTTCAAAAAAAGTTGTAATTTATAAAAAATATTACAACTGTGAATATACTTGTTACATAAATTATTCTAAGTAAGCTGTTCATATTTAAAAGGAATACATAAAATTAACAATTATGCTTATAATTGAACCTGCTGTTACTACTCATAAAAATCATAATAAAGTCCATTTTACTATGTCTTTTGCTTTTTTGATTTTATCTTCTTCTCATGTACTTATTGCCATCATAAAACCAGCATAAACTAGAGCTGAAACTGCTATTAATCATAAAAATCAAGCTATATTTTTAACCCAACCTACTATCTGTTTCTTAAATCATGATTCTGCTAAGGCATCAATTTCAGGTTCTACCAATTTACTCTTTCATCATTCTAAACAACCCATTAAGTTGGTTGCAGTATCCCAACTATCCTCATTACTCTTATTATAAGAACAATTTGCACTAACCAATGTATTTGAGCAAAAAATAGCGGTTATTATAATTAATAATATTTTTTTAAGCATTTTTTTTATTTAAAAATTTAAACTTGATACTAACTGTACAGCAGTCCATGATAGAGCTACTACTGCTAATCATACTATTGAATATATAAATTGCATTAATACTTTTTTAAGTTCTTCAGGATTTCCTCTAGCCATTATAAGTTTGGCTCATAATATTATAAAAACTGTTATAGCAATTAGTGCTAATAAGCCAAGAATACTATCTCTTACAAATCAAAGTATTGAACTTAGTCATTGCTTTCATTCTTTTGTATTAATCACTTCTTGTCCTGGTATTATATCATTTTTCAGGTTAGCAAATACATTACTAACTAAAAATGTATATCATATAATTATTAAAAATATTTTATTTAATAATCGTGGTATTTTTTTTGTTTTATTAATTATTGTTTGCATTTTCTAATTATTTATTCTTAAATTGTTTATAATATTTATTATTCCCCAAGCAGATATTGAAATCAGCACTCACACTAGGGACCATATTATCCAACTTTTTGCTTTTTTTGTTTTGTCTTCTTCTCAATTTGCTATTAGATACATTATTCAGCTAAGCATCAAAGATATTACGGCAATAACTGCTACATATTGTATGAAAGTAGATACAAAATCTCATCATACTTTTTCTGCAACATTGTTTATACTTTTACTATCTCAAGGTAATCAAAGTTTCGGTACACTAGGAGTATTTGCTAGAGCACTACTTATAAAAGCTATATTAATAAATAATATTGTATATATTATATTAATTATAGTATTTTTTTGAGGAAAGATTTTATTTATTTTTTTCATTTTATGGTTTTAATATAATAATGATATAACAACTTTCATAATTATTCACGAACTAAGAGCTACTGCAAGTGATATAACTCAAGCTGTGAACATAGTTTTTCATTTGTTTAATAATTCATCTTTTCAGTGAGAAAATACCATAAATCATCAACCAACTGTCATTACGAATAAAGCAATAGTTCAAAATGCTATCATGATTTTTTCTATTATTGTTGATAATAGACTTTGAGCTGTTTTTTTTGCTGTGTCTTTTTTTATTCTTTTGTTTACTCACATAGTGTTTGTTTTTATTTTATACTCTTTTGATGTTAAATCATTACTGTTAGCATTTGTTATGGTATTATTACTAAAAACAAAAAATGAGCTAAATATTATAAACAATAGTAAAATTTTTTTTGTCATATTCTTAATTTTATATTATATCTTTAGAAATTATATTAACAAAAAATTTGTTTTTTTCAAAAAATAATTGGTATTTATCTTATATCTTTTTTAAATAAAAACCAAATCCATTTTCCATACACGCTCATACCGTAGGTTTCGTCTTGTATTTGGATATCTATTTTTTTTGCTGTATTTTCGCTTGTTTTTGGTTTTATAAATTTATTGTATTGATCTTCACTTTTTAGATATACCACTATTTCTCACTTATTTTTTAGATTATCTTGCTTTAATATCTTGTTTTTATATGCTTCTGATTTTTTATATTTTATTATTTCATTAGCTTTAGTTATATAATCTTGTATTTCTTTATTTAAACTAGAAATAGATTTTTTGTGTTGTGATATTTTGTATTCTCAGTATTTATGCGATACTATGCTGTATAAAATTGATAGTAGTAAAAATATTAAAATTAAAAATATGTAATATTTTTTATTCATTTTTTTGAGTTAATTCTATTTATGTGTTAATATGGACTTATATTATTTTAAAATATTAAAAAGTAAATTAAAATTTATGAAAAATCCTAGAAATAAATTTATAATGATAATTGTTTTTTTTGTCTTTTTGATTATTTGATATTCTATAATAGACACAAATTTTAGTTTTGGTATTGATAGAAATTCATATATCACTCTTCTCTCTTGAGAAGCTGAACTAAACAATAATAAATTAAAGCTTGAAAATAAAAATAAGCTAATTTCATGAGATAGAGTTGAAACTATATGAAAAGATTCTCTTGCAATGATAAAATGGTGAGACTGAAGTATTACTAGAGTATGATGAAACTCTAAATTGATAATAAATGAATCAAATGTTGAAAAAGACTTACTTAACATAAACATAAGTTTTAATTTAGAAAAATGAAAAACTTGGTCAAATGTTATTAGTTTTATAGGAGAAGATTCTTATTTTCATCAAAAATTTGCTGACAATACTGCTGCTGTTCGAGGTACTGTTTTTGAACTTAATTTAGAAAAGGATTATATGTATGTAGAATCTCATGAAGTAAAACTTACAAAAAATAATTGAAAAACGCTAATAGTATCTGAAAAAAATCCCTTTATAATTTCTGAGTTTTCTTTTACTTCTCTTTTGAATTTTATAAAAAACTTTCAAGATAATAGTTTTAAAAAACTCAATATTGGTCTTGATGAAAAATTTTATAATGATTTAATTACTAGTGTTTGAGATATAAATAGTTTTGGTGTAGAAAAGATAATTGACATTTCTAATATAGATCAAGTAAAAAAGAAAGAGTTATATAATAAAACTTTGGCTCAGTATCAAAAACTAAATTTTATTACTACTAAAGATGAAAAAAATTATAAAAAGAAATTAGAGATAAAAAAATCTTTAATT
>CAWUJK010000043.1:0-8546 GCA_963922865.1 uncultured bacterium
TCTTGAGTTTTTTCTTTTCTTGTCAAGTGTTTTTGTAAGTTTTTGATATAGACATTTAAATATATATTGCCTAATTAAAAAATCTAAAAACTCCTACAAAAATAGGAGTTTTTAGATTTTTTATGATGAATTGTTATTTTTTTATTTAAATTATCTAGCATATCTATAAAATTCTGATTTTTTTCATCATTTTTTAAATTTGAAATTTTTTTTCATTTCTTCAAGAATATTTTGTTCTTCATCTGTTAAATACTCTCAAGATTTTTTCTTTTCTAAAATTGATTTTATTTCAGCTTTCTTTTTTTCCATTTCTAATTTTTTAGCTTTCCTCTCAGCTCTTTTTTTTATAATTTCAGCTCTAAGGGACTCTTCTTCACTTGTAAGAACTTCTCATGCAAGTAATTTATCAATTAAATTATTTTCAAGCTGTCTTTGAACTTTTTTAGCCTCTTTTTGTGCTTTTTTTTCTTCTATTTTTTTAGAAAAAAATGCTTTTCTCTGCTCATCACTCATGTCTTTAATAGAATCTTTTTCTTCATCTGTTAAACCTCTTATAAACCCTCTTTTACCTTTTTTAAAATCATGATATCAATCTCTATCAAACTTTTTTTCCATTTGTTCCCACTTTTTTTGTATATTTTTTCATAAATATCATTCATCAGCAGAAACAGACAATCATGTTACTCAAGCGACTAAACAACTAGCAACTATAGAACTTATTATTATATTTTTTTTCATAAAACATTATTTAAAAATTAAAATTTATATTTTGGTAATATCGTCATATTACAAAAGTAATTATAATTATATAAATTAAGAAATATTTAAGTAAGAGTTTATTAAGAAAAATATGGGCTACCTTATATTTTTCTTTGAAATATTAAAAAAACTAAACCAGTTTTGGTTTAGTTTTTTTAATATTAAAATGGTGTCAGTGAGTGGATTTGAACCACCGACCACAGGGATATGAATCCTGGGCTCTACCCCTGAGCTACACTGACATATTAAGGGTATTTTATTAAAAAATGCAGTAGCACAAAGACTAATCTTAGTAACTCCTGCAAGATTTGTGCTTTTTTGGTTGCGGAGATAGGAATTGAACCTATGATCTTCGGGTTATGAGCCCGACGAGATACCACTTCTCCACTCCGCGAAAAATAATTGGTACGGCTACGGAGAATCGAACTCCGGTTGCGTGGATGAAAACCACGAGTCCTGACCACTAGACGATAGCCGCGTAAATAAATTTTTACTTTTCCAATAAAGCTAGTGCATTATATTTAATATTTAATTAAGTCAAGTTTTTTACAAAAATTTATTTTACTTTTTCTATATAATTTTTCTTTTGACTTTAGCAAAGTTTTCAATAAAATGCAGTAGCTTTATTGGAAAAGTATTTTTTATATCCTTCTTTTTGTATTTTTGCAAAAAGATTTAATCCAAAGGAAAATTATGGCAAATTATGAACTTATGTTTATAGTAGATCCTAGTTTATCAGAAGATGAAAGAAACAAATCTATAGATAATCTAAAATCTATTTTAAAAAAATTTTCTGTAAAAACCTCAGCAGAAGATTTAATTTGAGAGAAAAAACTAGCTTATAAAATTAATGGCTCTAGTATTGGTTATTACATATTACTAGACTTAGAAATGGCTTGAGAGAATATAAAAGATATCTCAAAAGAAATTAATCTAGATAGAAATGTATGGAGGTATATGTTTGTTTCAAAACAAAACTAGATTTAAAATTTAATATTTAAAAATTATTATAAGATGAGAACAGTTAACAAAGTGATACTTATTGGTAATATAACCAAAGATCCAGTAGTAAAAACAACTGAAAACGGAAAGAAAATTGCTATGTTTACAATAGCTACAAACAGATACTATAAAGATTCAAATGGTGAAAATAAATCAGAAGCTGAATTCAATAATTGTGTAACTTGGTGAACACTAGCAGATAGAGCAGAATCTTTTGTTAGAAAAGGAAAGTTAGTATATGCAGAATGAAGATTAAAAACTAGAGTTATAGAAAAAGAAGATGGTGAAAAAATATATAAAACTGAAATAGTTATTTCAAGCTTAATCTTTTTGAATAAAAGAACTGATTTTGATGAATCTGAAAACTCAGACGTACTAGACTCCATTGATTCAGACGCGTTTTAAGAAGTAAAATGTTTTTAAAATTACAAAATATAAATAAAGTATTTTGTTTTATACCCACAATTTATTAAATAAAAAAATTATCATGACTAAAAAAATATGTCCTCTAGACGGTCAAAATATCGACTACAAAAATGTTGAACTATTAAAAAAATATATTACTAAATTTGGAAAAATAGTGCCTAGATATTATTCAGGTGTTACTCTAAAGAACCAAAAGAAACTATCAAAAGCTATCAAAAGAGCTAGGATAATGGCACTTTTACCTTTTGTTAAATCTTATGATCCAGAGTTTGCTGGATAATCATAACAATAAAAAACTCTTAAACTAAATAATTTAAGAGTTTTTTATTGTTCTAATTTCCAAAATGGTATTATTTCTATATCTCAAATATTTCATTCACAATTCTTAGAGATAATAATTTTTTTGTAAACTTCAAACTTAGAAGAAAAAAATTCTAGTCATTTAGTATCAGATTTTTTTATTTTATCCTTATATTTAACTTCTATAGCAGTTAATAATCAGTTATCATCAACTCATATAAAATCAACCTCTTTCTTGTTAAATCTATAAAAATATTTATAGTTAAAGATATTTTGTATATAATTTTCAAAAAGTTCTCAAGTAATTTCTCAATTTCAATTAAAAAAAGTAGTTCAATTTAAATAAAATTTCTTTTGTTTTTTTTCAGAAGTTAATAAATTTTTTGAAAAATTATAGACCTTTTTTATCAAAAAACTCTCCTGCAAATAATAATAATATGTTTGGATAGTTCTAGAATCAACTCAAAAGTCATTTGATAAATTTTTGTAATCAACTAACACTCAAGGTGAGGAAGATAATATATCAAATAATTTAAGCAAAATATCAACATGTTTTATGTTAAAATAATTTTTAGCATCTTGTTTAATTATTTTATTCTTTAAATCATATATATATTTTTTTGAATCTAATAGGTTTGAGTTAATTATATCATAATATTGTCTATATAAATATTTTTCAAATTCCAAAGTTAATTTATCTCAATACAAGAATGGTTTTTCTAAAAAATAGTCTAGCTCCCTAAATTTCAAATATTCTTTAAAAAATAATACTTTTATATTAATAGACTCTATTCTTCAAGCCAAACTTTCTGTACTTTTTAAAAATAAAGAAGAGGATCATGAAATTATAAATTTTATGTTTGGATATAAATCATAATATATTTTTATATTATTTTGCCAATCTTTTACTTTTTGTATTTCATCAAAAAACACATAAATAACTTCTTTTTTTATGTTTTTATTAGAAATTTTTAGATATTCTCTAATAATTTCATCTATTTTTAATCAAGAATCAAAAGAATAATATAGTATAGAATCCCTAGAAACTCATTTGCTTATAAGGTGGTCTATCATTTGAAACATTAAAGTGGTTTTTCAAACTCGTCTAAGTCCCATTAATAAAGTAATATATTTATTTGTCAATTTATTTTTTAAATCATCAAAATATACTCTTTTTACTAAAAAATTATAAAAAAATTTTTTCTCCCAGTGTTTATTAAAATTTATTAAATTCATATTTGTATCTATTATTGCATATTTTACAAATCCTATTGTATCTATTATTGCATATTTTACAAATCCTATTGTATCTATTATTGCATAAAAGTATTTTTGAATAAAGATAATTCATAAAAATATGGAACTAAAACTTTACTTTTTAGCTTTTTCTATATAATTAAAGGGTATTTTACAAAAACTAATCTAAATCTATTTATGTCTTTTAGGAACATAGCAATTATTGCCCATGTAGACCATGGTAAAACAACTCTAGTAGATGAGCTTTTAAAAGCTGATGATAACTTTAATTCAAGAGTATGAATAGAAGAAAGAGCTATGGATTCTAATGCTCAAGAACAAGAAAGAGGTATTACAATATATTCTAAAAATACTGGAATTACCTATAAAAATAATAAAATAAATATAGTTGATACACCTTGACATGCTGATTTTGGATCAGAAGTAGAAAGAGTGCTTAGAACAGTTGATTCAGTATGTTTATTGGTTGATGCCTATGAATGACCAATGCCCCAAACTAAATTTGTACTTAAAAAATCATTAGAGCTAGGATTACATCCTATAATAGTGATTAACAAAATGGATAAACCAACAGCTAGAGCTGACTGGGTAGTAGATCAACTTTTTGATTTATTTGTACAATTAGGAGCTACAGATGAACAATTAGAACACTTAAATGAGCCTATTTATGCTATAGCTAGAGAAGGTAAAGCTTGGACAGATGAAAATTCAGAAAAGAACGACATGAAGTGCCAGAATGGTATAACACCTTTGCTTGATTTTATTTTAAATAAAGTTCCTGAAGCACCTAACGATTCAACAGCTCCTCTAAAAATGCAAGTTGCCAATCTTGGTTTTGATAATTTTTTATGAAGATTAGGTATATGAAGAATTTATGAATGAGTGATAAAAGTATGACAAGATGTATTTATTAAATCAAATGAAGGTATAGAGAGAAAATGAAAAATAACTAAAATACTTACAAACCAATGACTTGAAAAAGCAGAAGTAAAAGAAGCATATGCTTGAGATATAGTAACAATAGCCGGTATAAGTGATATATTTGTTTGAGAAACTATATCATCTATGAGTTGAGTAGAACCAATGCCATCAATTACTATAGATGAACCTACATTAAAAATGGAATTTCTTGTAAATAATTCTCCTTTTTGTGGAAGAGAATGAGAGTTTGTTACCAGTAGACAAATAAGAGATAGACTTGAAAAAGAGCTTGAAACAAATGTATGATTAAAAATCGATTTTGACTCAAAAGATAATTACGAAGTTGCAGGTAGATGAGAACTGCATTTATCAGTTTTGATTGAAACTATGAGAAGAGAAGGGTTTGAGCTTCAAGTTTGAGCACCTGTAGTAATAATGCATGAAGAAAACGGTAAAAAAATGGAACCTATAGAAAATGTAACAATTTCTGTACCATCTTGATACGAATGAGCAGTAATAGCAGAACTTGGAAAAAGAAAAGGTATAATGTCAAATATGGTTGAAGATAATGGTATTGTAAACTTAGAATTTCGTGTTCCTACAAGATGACTACTTGGATTCAAATCAGAATTTACAACAATGACAAAAGGTGAATGACTATTATCAAGTTCATTTGATACATTTGAGGAATATAAAGGAAATATAGAAAAAAGGTCTGTATGATCTATGATTTCAATGGAAAATGGTAAAACTATGGCATATTCACTTTTCAATCTTCAAGATAGAGGGACAATATTTGTACAACCAGCAACTGAGATATATGAATGAATGATTATTTGAGAATCAAATAAAGACCAAGATTTATCAGTAAACGCAACCAAAAATAAAAAACTTACAAATGTAAGAGCATCAGGAACAGATGAAGCACTTAAACTTACTCCACCAAAAATAATGACTTTAGAAGAAGCAATTGATTATATTTCTGAAGATGAATATGTAGAAGTTACACCTAAATCAATCAGATTAAGAAAAAAATTTCTAACTGAAACTCAGAGAAAAAGAAATAAAAAAGTGTAAAAAATAATACTTGTAAATCTAAACATATAAAACCACTTTCAAAAGTGAAAAATATAGTAAATAATCCAAAGTTTAAAAAACTAAAAATATATTTAATTTTTGAGATTTTGAGCGGCAATATAACATGAATATAAATCTAAACATATAAAACCACTTCCAAAAGTAAAAAATATAGTAGATAATTCAGGTTTAAAAAACTAAAAATATATTTAATTTTTGAGATTTTGAGCGGCAATATAACATGAATATAAATCTAAACATGTAAAACCGCTTTCAAAAGCGAAAAAATTAAATATATTTTTAGTTTTTAGCAAAAGTATAACTACTTAGTCTTCATAGTCCAAACTCAATCCCATTTATCATCAGGTGGAGTTTCTAGATACATATTACACCTAGTTATATAAACCTTACTAGGAGTATCTCAAAGATTGGAAAGTTTTTCAAAAAGACTTAAAGCACTTTTAAAATCTCTTGATAAATAAAGACTAACAGCTTTTTCAAAATCTGAAACTATAATTTTTTTGAGATCTGATAATGCTTCCTTTTGAGATAAAAGCTCATAAATAGAAGTTGGAATCATTTTTCATTTAACCCTTATTTTATCAAGATACCTAAACTCAAAATTATCTTTTTGTTCAAGATAAACAGTATCAGAAACACAAATATAAGTTCAATACTGCTTGTTTATTTCTTCTAACCTAGAAGCTAAGTTAACAGCATCTCATAAAGCAGTAAACTCCATTTTTCTACCACGAGCTCCTATATTTCATACAATAGCCTCTCAACTATTAAGTCACATCCTAATTTTCAAATCCTGTCCAAATTTTTGTTTCCAAACTATATTTAGTTTTTTTAAACGTCTTTGCTGTTTTAAAGCTGAGTTACAATTATCATAATTAGAACTTGATTCATATCAAAACACTCCCCATAAAGCCATAATAGCATCTCATTCATATTTATCAATAAACCCCCTTTCATCCATTATTATATTACTCATAGCTCATAAATATTCTCTTAAAAACGCAACCAACTCTCAAGCATCCATTTTTTCTGATATACTAGTAAAACCCTCTATATCAGAGAAAAATATAGATATTTCTTTTCTTTGTCATTCTAATTTTATATTTCAAGAATTATTCAAAATTTCATTTGCTATATCTTTAGAAATATATTCACTAAGAGCACCAAGCATCTTTTTTTTATCCTTATTCTCAGTAAAATATTTCACTATATTTGAAAAAGTAATAGACAAAATAAAAGCAAAAATAGTATGAGCTGGATAATTAAGCATCAATCAAGTTTTCATAGATAAAAGATAAGATAACAAAAACAAGAAGACACAAAATAAAACCAAATTTCAAATTATAGCTACCTTATTACTACTACTTAAATTTAGGTAAACAGATAACAATACAATTAAAGTTATAAGAAGCCATTCTAAATTTTTGTCAAAATAAACTAAAAATTTTCAAGACAAAATCGTATTAATTATATTAGCATGAACATAAACTCAAAAATCAACTCAATTAGGAGTATTAAATATATCTTTTAATCATTTAGCTGTAGCTCATATCAAAACTATTTTATTTTCAAAATCAATATCATTAAATCTACCTTGCTTGAAATAAACATCAGATAAAGAAAGTTTATTTTTAAATTTATCACTAGGTAAATAGTTTATTAAAACATCTAAATGATTATCTGAAGAATAAGGTATTGGCTCTCAATTAATTATTGAAAAAGAATTTTTGTTATTAATTATATCATCTCTCTTAAAATATTTTTTTAGTATCTCAATTGTAAAATGGTTAAAATTTTTTGTGGTATTTTTAAACTTAACATCGCTTATTTTCTCAGTTATATTTAATGATTTAATAGGAGAAAAAGAATAAACCTCTCATGATATATTATTGATATTGGGAGAAAAAAATCAATAATTTAATCCTCAGGTCAAAAATTTATTAAGAGGAGGAACAATAGATTCAACTCAGTTATCAATTATAGCTGAACCTAAAACTACCTTATTTGATTTAAAAATAGTTTGAGATAATTCATCATCAACTTTTTTACTTGGTCAATTATCAGATAAAATTATATCAAAAGCTATTATTCATGCATTTTTTTCAGTTAAATTTTTAATTATACTACTATACACCTCTCTTGAAAAAGGAAAACTTCATATTTTAGAAATAGAAGTATCATCTAGATTCAATAAAACAATATCTTTGTTAACAGATAATTCTTGATTATGTTTCTTTAAAAAGAAATATGATATTTTTTTATCCAAGATAATAAAAATTTTGGGCAAAGAAATTACTGTCAAAAGAACAAAAAAGGACAAAAGTAATGTTAAAAAAAATTTATTTTTAAAAATATGTTTTTTATTTTTCATTGAATTTATTTAATTAAACCATCTCAAATAAAATTTAGATTTTCTCTTAATCAATCTATAGATTTTTTTGCTGAGTCAAATAAAGCATTATTATCTATTTTTATGTTAGAATTATCTAAATTGAAAGTCTTTTTAATATTATTAAAATTATTCTCAAACTCCTTTTGAAGACCTTTTGGTATGTTCAATTTTTGAATAAAATCAACATCTATATATTTCTCAATATTAATATCAAGCCCTTCCAAAACATCGCTATTTTCAGATAAAATAGAAGTTAGCTCTTCCAAACTATCAAAATTTTTTTTATCCACCAAGTCTTTAAAATCATATAAGCTTGTTATAAGTAGATTCTCTTTATTTTTTGAATTAGATAATTTAATTAAAGATTTTTTTATTTCTAATTTCTTTTTAT
>CAWUJK010000044.1:0-8334 GCA_963922865.1 uncultured bacterium
TTGCCTTGTTGCCTTGTTGCCTTGTTGCCTTGTTGCCTTGTTTTTTCATATATTCCAATATTAATATATATATAATATAGTCTTTTTTTTCAATCCTTTGTCAAGTGTTTTTATTACTTTTTCATTGACTTTTTTGTATTTTAAAGATTAAAAAAATTACTACATATTATTTTCTAATTGTATTATTAGATCTTCTAATTTCTTATAATTTTCATTTATGAACTCAATGTGTCATAAGCTTTCTGAAAAAGTAAAATTTGATTTTCTAGTTTTTTTAATTCCATTTTATAATATCATTGAGTGCAATTTTTTTAAATTTTTCATCAACTGTATTAAAATCCACTAAATCTACTGGATATGGTAATCTTCTTAGTTTTCTTTTTATTCTAATTAGTTTATTAAAATTTATGGCTTGTTTTCAAACAATTCATATATCATAGTCTGAATTTTTTCTATGATTTCATTTAACTCTACTTCAAAACAAAAAAATTTTATAATCGCAAGGTTTTTCTAAATTTTCCAAAATAGATTTTATTATAATTTTTTTAACTGTATTATTTAACATAATATTTACTTAAAAAATATGAAAATATTATAAATAAAAACAAATAATATATTATTTGTATCCTAATTTACAACAATTATTTTTAATATCTTAACTATTTAGTTTATTATTTAGCTAGATAAATAATAAACAAATACACAAACGAAGATATGATTCAAGCTATAGGTAAAGTTACAAGCCATGAAAGCACAATAGATTTAAGCTTAGAGTTTTCTATAACTTTTTTATCTTTTCATTTTGAAGTTTTAAGATACTGTCTATAAAGTCAAACTCAAAATACTCATCACAAAGCTATTTGTGTAGTTGAAACAGGTATTCACATCGCAGAAGCTATTAGTACTGTTATTGCAGCAGATAAAGCTATACAATAAGCTATAGACTGATCTATTTTAGTTATTTCATTTCAAACAGTTTTTATAAGTCTAGAACCAAAAACTGCTAGTCAGGTTGATAAAAATATTGCTCAAAGCAGCATTATCCAAAAAGGAACTCATATCTTACTCGTGGAATTCATTAAATCTAATCAGGAAGTCTTAACAGCATCGTATATAGCTGCAAGAGGTCATATAGCGTTAGCAACATCGTTTGCTCAATGGGCAAAACTTAAAAGAGCCACAGCAAATATAAGAGGTAAATTAAAAAGTTTGTTTACAAATTTTTTCTTGTCTTTGAAAAAAGATTCTTTTTGTTTTTTAAAGTGAATCATTAACAATGAATAAACCAAAAAACCAATTATAATAGAAACAAATATAGCTGTTGTTGTAAAATCAAATCATTTATCTACCAAGAAATCTTTTAAAGGAGTAAGTTTATATTTAAATCATTTTAATATTAAGTACATAGAAAATACTGACACCATAACAGAAACATAAACAGGAACCCAATTTTTTGCGGCTTCTCACCTATCTTGTTTTTTTAATATTGTTTTTCTAATAGATATGAAAAGAGCTATAGCAAAAAATGCTCACATGAGTATAGCAACTACCCAAGCAGCAGCAACTTTTCAAACCATTCACCAATTAACTATATATATACCACTTGATGTTATTCAAGCTCAAATCAGTCATCAAAAAATTGAGTGTGTTATAGAGACTGGGGCTTTAAAGAATGTTGCTATATTAACCCATATAGCAGAACCAAGTAAGGTAGCAAGCATTATAGCAATGAACTCTATAGAGGTCTTATCTATCATATTTGCATCAATAATACCTCATTTTATGGTATCAACAACATCTCAACCGGCTATCAAGGCTCCACTTGCTTCAAAAATCATAGCTATAATAATAGCTCAAGTTAAAGTTAAAGCTTTTGCTCAAACTGCGGGTCACATGTTGTTAGCAACATCATTTGCTCAAAGATTTATAGCCATATATATAGCAAAAACAGTTGCTAACAATAGATAAATATGCATATTATTTTCTAATTGAGGTAACTCAAAAAAATATACATAAGCTATAAAACTTATAACCATGAGAACTAAAAATAAATATTTTAAATTTGATAAATATTCATTTTTTATTTCCAATGTTATTTTCATAAAAGTTTATTTTATAAAATATAATTAATATAGTTTAATTCTAACATGATTTTTAAAATTTTAAAATAATCTCATATTTACAATAAAAAAATACATAGTTTACTATATATTTTTATTTTCTAAAGCTTTCAAGTATTTCACGAGCTATATCTTTTCATCATAGTCCAAAAGCCAGTCATCCAGCAATAGTAATCATTGCTATAAATCACGTCAAGATAGTATTTATTATTGTTTTATCTACAAGTTTAGTATAGTTTAAAACTACTATTAAGGTAAAAAAAAGTATTATTATTTTTGCTCACATAGCTAAAACTTTGGAAAGGGTTTTTTGTTTTGTTATATTCATAGAGTGATAAACAACATCATGTATAAAGTTTGCAAATCTTATACCAAAAAAAAGTACAAATATTCAAATAAATAAACTTGGTAGATAGCTAAGCAAATCATCTAAAAATGTTTCAACTTCGTTTGTAAATTTTGTAACTGACCATCTAAAAAACAGTAAAAATACATAATAAGATGAAGCTTTTGCCACTACTTTATCTATTTTGATTGTTTTTCAAAATACATCACTAAATTTCTTTTTTGGTTTTTTTGTTTTTAAATCTTTTTCAGTATTGATTTTTTCTTCATTTTCAAACTCTATATCAAGTTTATCTATTAGTTCAATGATTTTAAATTTTTTAAATAAAAACATTATAAACTTATAAATCAAAAATGATATAGCAAATCATATAGTTAAAATAACAAAGGCCCAAAATATATCTGGTCATTTTTCAACTAAAAAGCTTTCTATATTTCAAAAAATTTTTTGTTCTATTTTTAGTATATTTTCTTTAATATTTAGATTTATCATAATTTTTTATTGGATAAATAAGTTTCTAAAATTAGGCTAGCTGATATATCATCTTTTTTTTCTCAAACAGTTTTTTTTCAAAGCATCTTCAATATATTATCTGCTATATTACTTGTAAATCTTTCATCAATTCATATGATTTTCAGCTTATTTTTTCTTTTAGAATTTTTTCAAAACTTATTTTCTAGCTCTCTTATAAATTCTTTTGTTTTTTCCAGTTGGGTATCGTCTTTTCAATACAAATCATAAGGTAGTCATACAATTATTGTATCTATATCTTCATAATCTATGAGGTATTTTTCAAGGGTTTTTATTATATCCACCCTCAAAACTATCTCTCTGGGTGTAGAAAGCATCTCAAATTCAAGGGCTATACCACAATTTTTATCTCAGTAATCTATTGCTAGGGTTCTACTCATCTATTTTTTGTCAACGATTATAAATAATTTTGCCATAGCATCTTTTCAAAGTTTTATAAAAACTTCACTATCTCACAATTTTTTTATGTGTCATGCTGGTAAATCTATATGCTTTTTGCTAAGGGTTATACCAAACAATTTTTTAACTTGTGATATAATATCTTTTTCTCAAACAGCTCAAAACACTTTTCAGCTAGAATCAGAATTCAATTTAAATAAAAGTTTTTTATGGTTTATTTTTTCTACTATGTTATGTCTGTTTTCAATAAGCTCTCTTCTACGGGTTTCTTGTTTTTTAGTATCTTGTTTCATTTGTTTTTCTACTTGTGGAGTTAGTTCAACAGCTAATTTTTTAGGAAACAGCATATTTTGTGCATAACCTGGTTTTACTTCTTTTATATCTCATTTTTTTGCTACATGTATAACATTTTCTAAAAATAATACTTTCATAAAAAATTTTTAATTATATAAATTTTAAATAAATTTTTATAATACTATAATAATAACACAAATAAATAAATTAATCAATATCTTCTCCAAAAAATCTAATATTTGTTCTTCTCATTCACATATCAGTTGTTCTAAAGTGTTGTGGGGGAATATCTAAATGTTTATTTACTATAGAAATTTTTTCACGAATACTTTCTACTGGCTTACTTATTCAGTCATCTATTTTGGTAAATTTTTAGTATCTAAATATGAGGTAGTATTTCTCAGGGTAGATTTTCATGAAAATTGGTTCAAAGATCCATCTATATCTCAAAATCATATATTTGAATGTATAGTTTCGGTATTTCAACGCATACTTGATTGAGAATTTTTTTTTTCCATTGATTCTCTTAAAGCTATTTTGTAAGAAGAATTGTAAGCTTTTTTTAACATCGCTCAAGTCTCTTCCAAAAATCAAATTGCATCTTTCTTTTTCATACCAACTGTCATGGCTTTAACTATAACTCCACGATGATAAACTTGAAAAAGACGCTCTCTTTCTTCTTGAGTTTTCAATTCGTATTTTCTTAATTTTTCTTCCAATTCTTTTCATTCATATATATCTTTGTATGTAATTCGATCTTTGTTATCAAATTCACCATTCTTATCTTTTTCATAATATTCTAAAGAATATATTAAATCTTCTATCATTTCTCTCCTAAATTCTCAAGTTTCAAGTTCTTTTCTAATTGACTTTATTTCATAATCAAATCAAAAATAGGCAGACATATCTATTCATGAGTAAAAAAAACTTCAAAACTCAATTATGCTATATTTTTTTGTATATTCTTCAATTTCTTTTGGGTTTATATGGTTTGGAAATACAACTTCCATTCAAACTAAGTCATTATTATCATATTTAGATAATCTTTTAAAAATTCTATCATGTCTCTTTTTATATCACTCATCAAGTTCATATAATTTTATCTCATCTATAGGTTTGGAGTATTTATATATTTTTTTTATTTGTTCAAAGCTCAGTCATTTATTTTTAGGGTCACTTAAATCTATTTTTTCCTCTAAAGATAGAGTAGTTTTTATGTTTTTTGGTTTTTTGTTATTTTCAAATAATTGAAAAATAGCCTTTCATGATTTAACTTGAGATGATTTTTGAACCATAGTATTTCAAAGATCTATAAAATTATCATCTTGTCAAAACGAATTTGCGTTTAGAAATAATAAAATAGTTAAAATAAAAATACTAAGCCCCTTTTTAGTAGTTGCCATAAAAAATAATTATTATTAAATAAAAAACAATATAAATATACTTTTTTTTTTACAAATACTCAAAAGTTTTTAGTTTGGGTAAACTTTAGTCTAGATAAAAATGTTTTCTTATCTCAATAAATTTTTAATTTTAGGATTTTTTAGGGTATCTACTAAGTATGGAGAATCTAAAATTATATCTTTATATTCAGGGGAAAGTTGAAGTAAATGATTTATATCAGAAACAGCTTTATCTATATCTCATAAATTAGCATAAGCACATATTCTATTATACAAAGCATGTTGTTGATTTTCCGCCGAATCTGATGATAAAATTTGATCAGAAATTTCTATGGTTTTTTCAAAAAGTCACATAGAAAGGTAGGTATTTCATCTTTCTATTATAACTCATTGAGATTCTGGTTTTAATTTATATATTTTATCTAAAATATCCATTTTATCTATATCACTTTCTGCCAAATTAAACTGTCTCCAAAATACATTTACTTGTTGTTCTTTTTCTAATTCTAATATTTTATTTTGAAAATTAGTTATTATTTTCTTTGTTTCCCTATCCATACTTTCTTTTGTGGTTTTTTTTATATCTCAAATTGTTTTCCATCAAACAACTCATACTCACATAATTATTATTGTGATGAAAACAAAAAGAAAATTAACAGTATTAGCTGAATAAGAAAGAGCTTTATCAACAGCTTCTATTTCTCTATTTTGTATCTCGCTATAAATTTCTCTTTTAATTCATTCTAGTCATGTTCTAAGTTCTTTTATTTCTGTTAGAATAAATCTATCAGTCCAAGATATATCATCTGGAATTATGATATTTCAAGTATTTGCATGAGTGTTAAATGTAAAAAACAGCAAAATACTCAAAAATAAAATTATTTTTTTCATTTTTTGGGGGTTATAATAAGATTTTTTATTTTTATTGTGAGGGGTTTTCTTCGTTTTCTATTTCTGGTTTAGAATTTTTATCTTCTTCAATAGATATTTTATATCATGTTAATTCTGAGGCTAGGTTAACATTTAATCCTCATTTTCAAACTGCTCTAGCTCTTTCTCAAGCTTCTATATAAGCTATAACTGAATCTTCATCTTGACCTGGAATAACTTTTAAAACTTTGGCTGGTGATAGAGCTTTTTTTATTACTTCTTCTGCGTTATCTATATTTGGGATAATATCTATTTTTTCACCAAATAGCTCATCCATAACTTGTTTAACTCTTATTCATTTTTGACCTATAAGTGTTCAAACTGGATCTATTTCAGGAAATGTAGAAGAAACTAGCATCTTAGTTTTTACTCATGCTTTTCTTACGACTTTATCTATAGTTACTATTCATTCTTCTATTTCAGGGACAAATTCTTTAAATATTTCAGAAACAAGTTCTGGTCTTTTTCTACTAAGGGTAACTCTTGGTGTTTTATTTTCTTCTTTTAAAACATCTGCAACTAAAACATACATTCTAGCTCAAGCAGAATAATCATCTCTAGAAACTTGTTCTGCTTTTGGTAAAGGTATTTTATTGTCTTTGTATTCAAACAAAACTTTTACTCATTCTGCTATATCTATTTTCATAGGTATTATTTGTCATTTGTTATCTTTGAAGATATCATAGATTTTTTCTTTTTCTGTTTCACCGATTTTTTGTATGATAACTTGTCTAGCTGCTTGTGAAGCTATTCTACCAAAACTTTCAGCGTTTTTTTCTGTCATTACTTCGTCAGTAACATCTATTTCTACAATGTCTCATTGCTCAAATCAATCTACTTCATCTATAGAAATTTCCAAATCAGGGTTTTCTACTTTTTCTACAACTGTTTTTTCAACTGATATTTCTATACTTTCTTTTTCTAAATCTATTTTTACATTTACTTCTTCTTCTTTGTTTCAATAATCTTTTTTATAGGCTGTTTTAATTGCGGCTTCTATTATTTCAACTAATTTTTGTTTTGGGATTTTCTTTTCTGTGCTTATCATTGTTATTGCTGCATCTATCTTTTTTATATCTAGCATGGTTTAAAAATATTAAATTATAAATTTTAAAAGAAAATGAGACTTTGAAAAATCAAACTCTCATTTCTTTTTTATCAGAAATTACAAAGGTATTTTAATATTTTATTTGGAAAATGCAAATTTTTTGTGTTTTCGTAAAGTTAAATGAATATAGCATGCTATGTTTGTTTGAGTTTGTATTTAAATTAAAAAATTATTTAAGTATCATCTAAAGTTAATAAAGATTTGGATGTGAAATTCTAACTGCACCAGATTTACCAGATTGATTACCTCATATTCATCATTTTCAAATTATAATACTATATGAAGAACCTTGTACTACATATAAAGTACCTTTTATTGGTTTTGGGGCACCTTTTACATAACCATAAGTAGTTCAATATGCAGGATAATTATATGTTCAATATCATCAAGATCATGTAAAACCTCATCATGCTCAGCCTAATCATCAATTAATACTATTACCTCACTTAGCGTAACCTCAACCTCCACCAGAGTATATAACTCAACCTTTTCATCATAATATGTATATTCCATTAAATGAAGTTAATCATCAATCAAATCAATTTATTCCGCTTCAATGAGCTCATCAAGAAGATCATGCTATAACATATTCAATATTACCTGAGAAAGGTGCGATCCAAGTAAAAGTTCAATGAATATTATCAGTTCACCATGTTTTTTCAAAATCACTAGGGACATTTGATTCTTTTCATTCAAAATTAGTATAAACTAAAGTATTTCAACTAGCACTATATCATCTTCATCAACTCTTTGCTACCTTTCATAAGTCTTTGAATGTTGTTCAATTTCAGATGATTACTTCTTTGCTCTTTAAATACGATTTGTAAGTCTTGCTTGTTCATACATTAGATATATCTAGTGAGCCTGATTGAACTTCTTGGATTGGTTCATTGCTATCTGTAGTTAGTATTCATAATTTCTTTCATTCAACATAAGAATATCTATTCTCATAGTCTATAGCTTGAGTCGTTTTTAAGTTATTTAGTTTTTTTAGTTTATTTAGATTGTTTAGCTTAGATGTTGTTTCGGGTTGGTCTTCTAGAAAGGCTAGTAGTTGGAAGTATTTTCTATCCTTTGTTAAATAGTAAGAAAAGTAAGTATTGTCTTTCGGGTCTTTTCCTTCTGATGTATATCATATTGTTTCTATTACACTCTTTCATACATATCATTGAATCGCTATTGTTGTTGCTCAGTCTTTTATCT
>CAWUJK010000045.1:0-7395 GCA_963922865.1 uncultured bacterium
ATGAAACAGGAAGCCATCAACTATAATATATCTTATTTAGTTGTGGTGGTTCACTTAATTAACTCTAAGTCATTCATAATATAATTTTTTACACCTTTTTTCATATTATCTGGCATAATAACATCTATTTTTAAATCCAAAAAATTTTCTAATTCTCTTTTTAAATTCATATAATCATATAGATCTAAAAATTCTTTAGGTTCAACATATAAGTCAACATCACTATCAATATTTTGTTCTCATCTTGAGTATGATCCACAAAGGTAAACATGCCCTAGATTATATTTGGTATAAATATTATTAGCATCTTTTAACTTCATTAACATTGTATTTTTGGAAATTATTTTTCACATGCATAATTAGTTAACATACTATTATAAGATATAATAATGAAATATTATATATATTCAAATTATTGTTATCTTGCTATTAAATGGTTACTCACAAAGATTTTTCAAAACAACATTTTCATTACCTTGTATTTCCTTAATTTTTTTATATCTCAAACATTCTTCAGAAGAAACTGGATCTTTTTTATCCCAAGCATCAAATAATGACTTATTTTTAGAAGAAATACCCCCCCTTCCTGGATAAGTTATATCCATATACATATATATTCTAGCAATATCTCATTTTATATCATCTTTAGGCTCTATTTTTCTGTCTTTAATTTCTACGTCACAAGAACCAAATTCTCTATTTTCTCAAGGAATCACAGAAAAAGAGTAATTACTTCTAATAGCATTTATTGATCATATAGAAGGAACTAGATTATACATATCAGACTCCATATATCTATATTCCATATTTACTTTTGATACACAATTTCTTCACTTAAATTCATTTCATTTAGAATCTATACAAGAATCATGTCATTCTCTCCATTCTATGAATGATTGTCCAAAAGCATGGGCAGGAACAACATGCTCCCACTCAAGTCTTTTACTTCTACTTACATATTTTCAATTATCAGAAAATCCACAACCAGTATTATCTATATTCTTACTAGAATCATAATCACATTCACAGTAAAAAGTATTTTGTTTTAAATTAATATTGTTATATATATTTCTTTCTAAATACTTTTTAGATTTATTAAAACTATCATTAAAGGTATTTTTCTCAGGTTTATTATTTTCCTCTAATAAACTTTTTATCTTCTCATCTATTCCATTTATTAAAATATACTGAGAAGTTCCCTTTTTTACTTTTGATTTATACCTAAATATAGTTTTTCATAGTTTTATAATCTTCTTAGGATCTTTTTTATATAATATATCTAACTTTTTATTAATTTGTTTTAATTTATCTTCAGCTGAGAGTTTACTAGAAGATGTATCAGTAGTTTTTGTTGATGTTTTTTTATTTTCCTTCTTCTTTTCTAAGCATAAATTATAATCTTTTTTGAAGCTTCTAATGTTGCTACATTTTGAATAATTAGAGGTTTTCTTTTTCATTTCTTCAACTGTATAAATATTTTGTACTCTCATTAAAGTACTGCATTCAGATTTATTATGTTTATATTTATAAAACTTATAACAATTTTTAGATTTTTTTAATTCTTCTAAAACTTCAGCTTCAGAATATATATCTCATTCAATTTCTATTTTATAACATGCACTTTTATCTGAAGAATTATTTGTTATTTCATAACACTTTTTTCAAGCTTTAAGTTGATCAATAATTTCTTGATCTGTTAATTCTCTTTCCTCTTCTTTGTTATCATAGTGGTCATCATAATCTATATTTGGTATATATCCAGAATTATGGCAGTGATATCAAGAACTACTATTATGACATCATGATGAATTTGTTCTTCATTTTGTTGCATTTGTTACAGCTGAAGAAAAAAAGAAAAGTATTATAGATATTAGTATTAATTTTTTCATTTCCTTTTTAGTTAATTTTTAATATTTTTCTAAAATAGATTCAATATTATTGAATAATTCTTCAAATTGAACTTTTGATAATTCTAGATTTTCTTTAGTTCCCTTAACCCCTTGAAAATCTTCTCATGGAATAAGTTCAAAAATAGCTTTACTTTTTATTTGTCAATCTGTAGGCAATTGTCAAAAATCTTTTATATTTATCAAAGACTCTCTCCATGATTTTTCAACTAATCCATTTTTACAATGTTTTTCAGACATGTATTTTTGTATAGAATATGGTATTTTATCAATCCATTCTCTATGAGATTTTATAGCTTCTTTATTATACTGGTTATATGAATTTATTATATATCATATAAATAAACCTTCTCATGATAACACTTTTTCAGAAGATATTCATTTTGAAAGAGCTCTAGCTCATACTTTCCAATTCTTTTTCCATTTATCTAGAGTTTCTCAAAGATTTTCTATTCATTGAAGAGAAAAGGCATCTGGCATCAATGGTGTTATAAAATAATCTGAACAAAGCAAAACAACCCTGTTTAATAAATCTAAACTAGGTGAAACATCTATAATAAAAATATCTATGTCTTCATTTAGTCCTTTTTCTTGCAAAAATCTAGAAATCGCACTAGTTTGAAAATATCAAATTTCTTGTCATGATGATGCTTGATTATATGCAGTAATAAGTAAATCTTGATATCAAGAGAGCTTTAAACTTCATGGCATAATAGATAAGTTTTCTCTAACATCTTGAAATTCTATACTTGTATCAATATCTGATCATCCTTCTATTATTCACTTTAAAACTCAGTAAATATTATTATTGCTTCAACTAAATAGTGTCATGTCATAATTTTCTCATAACGCAAGCCTAGATAAATTACATTGAGGATCTAGGTCTACTAAAACAGTTTTATATCCATTCTCCGCAAATTTAACAGCAGTATTATAAGCTATAGTTGTTTTTCAAACTCATCCTTTATTGTTTAGAAAAACTAATTTTTTACTTCTTTCAAAAATCACAATCAATATATTTAATAATAATGTACTTATTATATATAATATTCTATCAAAAACAATACAAATTATTTCTCTACTAAACTAATTAGTTTTTCTTTTACTACTTCACTAATATTACTTCCAAAAAACATGTACTTTCTATTAAATTTATTAAAAACTCACAAGAGTTCTCCTTTATTATTTTTTATCAATTTCAAATAGTCATTATTTTTTTCAGAAAAAACATCAGTATTTTTAATTTTTCCTTCTATTAGTCTAAAATCCCTAACTGAAGGAGTTTCAAAGCAAATTCATAACATAATACAAATTTAAAATTATAAAGATCCTCTTATATCTTCCAACAAGTCTATCAACTCTATTCTTTTCTTTTCAGATATTTCTTCCTCATCAAGAGATGTTTTAACACTTAATAATCACTTTAAGGGGTATTTGCTATTATTTTGAAGTCTTTTATATAGTGTATCTATGTTCATAATATGTATACATATATGTGGTTCTAAAAGACCTTTAATTTTAACCATAGATATCTCTAATTTAACTTCTTTTGTAATCATAATTAATTATTTAAAAAGTAATCTTCCATGTAATCTACATTTAGCATGTTTTCTTTATATATATTTGATAAAAAACAAATAAACTTTTCCTTATTCTGAGATAGTAGTTCTCTTTTTACTCTAAAAAGCAAAAGTGAATATCTATTACTCTCTAATCACTCAAATACAACTAAGCTGTATAAATTATTTACATAGTGATCTAATATATCTTTTTCCTGGTTTTCCATAGTTATATAGTTAATTCTAATTTTCTAAACTCTTTACTTACACACTTTGCAAAATATTTCTCCCTATTTTTAGCTTTTTCTAAAGCTAATCAAACAAAACGATCTACTGTTCATGGTAACTTTTTAACAGCTTTTATATATAAATTAAAACTTTTATTCCAATTTCAATTTAACTTATCACATAATATTTTTGCTCTATAGCCAAATTCTGAATGTTTATCTCAACTATTACTTAAAACATCTAATCTTTTTTGCATTAAATGTGATATTAAACCACTTTTTATAGAATTATGTTCTAATTCATTAATTTCTTGTTGATATTGTCTTATAGTATCTGCTGTTTCAGAATATTTAGATGTTAAATTAGACTGTAGCCTAAATATTTCATTTTTTAAAAATAATATTCTTTCTTTATTATTAAATGAGTTTTCTTCTTTACCTTCTGTTGATGTAGATGAAAGTTCTGAAAGATTATGAGTCCTACTTTTAGAATAGTCTTTCCATTTTCATTTTTCTTTAAGTTTTTCTTCCACTCTAGCTCTTTCTAACTCATTAAGTTCTTCTAGTAAAGGTTTTAAATCATACCTATTTCTTCTTCTTATTTTAGTTTTTCAATGAAACTGCTCTTTTATTACTATTAATCATTTTTCTTCTAATGATTTAACACATCTTTGAAGTGTTTTTCTAGTTAATGGTGTTGTTTTTGTAGTATAATTAAGAGATATTTCTGATACTCAATTATCGTCTATATATCACAAAAGATATTTTAAAAATAAGTTTTCATTTATAGATATATTTAGTTTCTTTTGAAAAAAATCCAATGTTTTAGGTACTAAAACAAAAGAACAATTATCTAAACCACTTGATTCAGTTCAAAAAATACATTCATTATCAAAATCCATATATGTTTGGTTATTTAAAATATCTAATTTGCTAAATAATCAGTCTATTTTGTACGAATTAGTCGTAAACTTCCCTACTTCGTCTTTTCTTTTAAGAACTTCTAGATATCATCTTTCTTTTAGATCATTAAGAGATCTTTGGAATGTTCTTATAGACGTTCAAGATCTTTCAGCTATTTTAGTTAAGTTAGGTATAATATCGTTTTTACCTATAATAAAGTTTTGTATTTTAAAAATTACATCTAAATCTCTAGAACTTAAATTAAGCTCTTTAGAATGTGAAAAAATATCTCTAGGGATTTTTGAGAATCTATTCAGAAATTTAAATTTTTTAAAAATTTTCATTATAAAAAAGGAAAATATATAATTATATATTTTCCCAAAATCCTTCAAAAAACTATATATTTCTGTAAAAAAACTACTTTTTTAAGTAAAAAAGTTTGCAATTATACAAAAATAAGATACAATATATGGGAGCTTGTTTTAAAACATCCCTATACGTTGCTTAAGCTCTTCTTTATAAATTAATCTAATCGGTCAAAATTAATCTAATTTATAAAGGATTTTGGGAAAATTAGCTATCTAAATTAGGTAGCTAATTTTTTTTGTTTTTGTTTTAAGTATCTATTCAAAGATATTCTTTAATCTTGTCTTGTGCTTCATCAGAAACAACTTTCATCTTTTTATCTCTAGGGTTGTATGTATATTCTAAATTCAATTCTCTCATTAAAGAATCTAACTTAATGGTAGATATTTTTAGTTCTTCAGAAAATTCTGTTTTTCAAATTAAACTCATCTTTTGTATTTTATTTTATTAAAAGCTTTTATGACCTAAGTATAATTATATTAAAAATAAATGCAAAAGTTTTTTAAAGTTTTTTTTTAGATAATCTAAGATACCTTTAGATAACCTAAGAATAATATTTTTTACTTTATTAAAATTTTTACCTTCTTTAATAAATATATTCTATTATTACTATGTATGGTCAAATTGTCGCCTGGTGAAATTTCAATACCTGTTTATAAGTTTACCTTTATTTTTATTTCACGTAAAGAAAAATGGATTGAAATAGGATTTTTTTTATTTATTATATATTTATAAAGAACTCCCTATAAATGATATATAAAAGAACTAAGTTAATTAACTTAGTTCTTTTATATATTTTTCTTTTATATATTTTCTGACTTTACATTTAATTAATAAATCTATATTTTTTATATTTCAAAGTTTTGAAATAGTTTTTTCTTTTTCTTTTTCAAGAAGATCATTAAATTTTTTATTATTTTTATTTATCCATTTATCTACATGAGTATCTATTACTTTATTTCTCTCCTTCTTTTTTAATTCTTCTAATCTTTCTTTTTCAAGTTTTTCATTATAAACTTTTTCTTTATATTTAATTTGATCTTTTTCTGTGATAATCTTATATCAGTTTTCCAAATAAGAAATAATGTATCATGGTATATTTCAATTTTTTCCCTTAACAAATTTTATAGCTTCTTCTATTTTTTCATCAGAAAATTTATTTATAAGTTCATCTACTTTTTTTTCAAATATTCAAATATCTAACAACAACATTTTTATCTTATTGTTATTTTTTTTGTTATTATTATTTTTATTATTATTGTTATATATGTCTACAGAAAAACTACTTTCATCTATATTGTTTTCATCCTTTCTACTATAAGTATTATCAACTTTTTGGTCTACAATATTTCAACTTTCTGTATTAGGATTTTCCTCTAAGGGTTTTCAGCTTTCTGATATATTTTCATACTCTAAGGAAAAACTACTTTCTGCTTTTTCTTTCCACTCTACGGATTTACTACTTTCCACTTTTTTTAAGGAACCTTTTAGTATTACTTCTTTATAAATATCTTTGTTTATTTTAAAGTATCTTTTGTTATCACTTCAATATTCTATATCTATAATTTTTTCTTTTAATAACTTTTTTATGGTTAATTGTTGTTGATCTCTAGAAAGTCATATATCATTTTTTACAGCATTAGTACTTCTAAAAAAATATCAATTTTTAATTTGTCATTTTGAATTAAAATAAATTTCTTTCTTTATTAAATATTCTAAAAATATAGATTCATTTGATCATATTATTGAACTCAAATAAACATGATATGTTGTATATCACTCATTTTCTTGAAATAAATCTAGAAAATCTTGCCTTCATGTTAAAGTGTTAATATCAGGGAAAAATATTTTTATTAATGTTTCATTATTTATAGAAAAACACATTTTCTTTCCTTCACCTAATTTTACATCTATTATTCATAATTCCTCTAGCTTTTTTCTTCAGTTGTCTAATTTTGTTCTTTTTAAAGAGGAGTTATTTGTTAAATTACCTTTTTCTTGATAAAAGTAATCTCATTCTTTTTCTATATCCTTTGACATTAACAAAGAATTTTCAGACAATATTAACAACCTCAATAAAACAGATGCATTTACTCATAACACCTGTAAAAACTTATTTGGAATATTATAGTTATTTATTAATCTTTTGTACATACTTATTAAAAATAAAAAAAACTCATAAATTATAGTAGGAAGTTTATAATTTATAAGTTCTTTATATCCAATCTTCAGATTTCTTAATAATTCTTTCCAGCTTCCTACTTCTAGAAAGAACTATTAAAAAACCTTTTATAAGATTTGTAAAAGCAATTATAAATTAATTATAACAAAAACAAAATTAAAAAATTTTTTTATGTCAAAAAACTGTTAATAATTATTTTATCTAATTTTAAAAGAACACCTCTTCTAAAATCTTAAGATTTAGGAGAGGAT
>CAWUJK010000046.1:0-6769 GCA_963922865.1 uncultured bacterium
TATTACGAAAGGGAAAAATTCATCCTCTCCTAAATCTTAAGATTTTAGAAGAGGTATTCTTTACAATTAGATAAAATATCATAATTAGATAGAGAATTAAAAAAGGTTTTTAAAATGTAGATAAAAAAATAGTAAGGATAGCCTTACTATTTTTCACATTATTTTTTAGGGGTACTGTTTTTGTATAAAACATTAGGACAAAAGTCAGCTCAAGTTTCCCATCTTATAGTTCAATCTTCTATCTTGAATAGATCAAAAGTTTTTGAATTCTTTAATGGTCAGAATATAAAACTTTCTCATCAAACATATTTTTCAAAATCAAAGACTCTTTTTTCTCATTCATCAAATTCAATATCTAACTTATATGTTCCTTTTATTCTAGAAGCATTTTTTACTTTGTGAATCATGATTATTTAATAAATGGTAATATAGGTTTTAATGGTTTTTCTTGTAACGCAAGTTCCCAGTTTTCTAATAATTCTTCTTGATATAATTCTGCCCAGGAAATCACAAGTTTTTCTACTTTGTTAGGTAGGTTTCACTCTAATATACTAACATTATTAATTGAAACAAAACATTCAAATTCATTATATTTAACATGAAAATGAGGGGGATTATGGTCTCAATAATACATATTTATTTTTATTCAAAAAAACTCACTTATTCTTGGGTTCATATAGTTTCTTTAAGAATATTATTATACTTACATTATAATCTATAATATAATTTTTTCAAGTAGTTCAGTGAGATATTATCAACTAAATACCTTGTCTTTTAAATTCTAATTTAATCAAATGTTGTATTAATTCTCAATCATTTTTAGTATTATAAATTTCATGTAATTCTTTTAGATTACTAGAAGTCTGAGATTTTTCCAGTTCATTTTCTATAATATATTCTAGAAGTTTAGTTTTAGTTTTTATTTTATATACTTTCTTTATTTTTTCCAAATTATCAAATATAGGAGAGTCTTCAGAAAAATATATAGGTTTTTGTCATTTAGCCATATTAGGTTAAGCTTAATAATTATATTGTATAAAAATTTTATACAAAAACTATGTTTTTATATGTAAATATACTATGTAGATTTATAGTAATGTCAAATAAAACTATGTTTTTATATGTTTTTCTATTGATTATACTATTGTTTTAGTGTGTTATTTAAGCCAAAAAGAAACAAAAACATAGTTTATATAAAAAAATACATAGTTTTTTATTGACTTAAATTTAAAAATAAATATAATACTAATGTAGTTTAAATTTGCATTTTATTAAAATTAGTATATATTTTTTGTAAAATTTTCTACATTTTTACTATTTAATTTATAGGACTATGAAAACAATAAAAGCAATTATCTTGGTATTAGTAATAACATTTACTTTTACATCTGTTACAAATTATAGTTTTGCTATATCTCCAGACATGAAGCAAGCTATAGAGAATTCTAAAAAAGTTGAGGCTAAAAAGCTAAAGTATGAAAAAACTTTAGTTAAAGCTACTGATCTTATCTCTAAGATTACAAATAAATATATTTCTTTAAATAAAGAAGAACTTTTAATAGAGAAATATGAAAATATACTTGTTAAATTAGAAAAGATTAAAGAAAAGTCAGAAAAAGATACTTCTATATACAGAGGGGTGACTTTAGATTTCTTGGATGATATATTTAATCTTATGGACCATCAAATGGTTAAACTTAATGAATCTATAGAAAAAAAGTCTAAAAATAGTTCAAACTATTCTTCATGAGAAGATCCTAAGAAAACTGAAGACATTGTTGAAAAAACAAATAATGAAAAACAAGGTCCTTCAGAACAATTTTCTAATTTTAAGAAATTAGAGGAAAATGGAGTACCTAAAAAAGAAGCTGTTCTTTTAAGTTTTCAAACTGAACACGGAGATTGATTTAAATTTTGTGCTAATTTCCCAGCTGATGTATATACTAATGATGCTTTAAGAAATTATGAAGATTCTCAAAGTGATGTGGCAGATGCTTACAAAGGGTTAAAAAACACATACTACAAAAATTATTATACAGATAGAATGGTTCGTTATAACTCAGCTAGGATACAAAGGTGTGTAAGACAAATGTATGTTTATTATCAAAACTATGGTATAAAGCAAAGTGATGTGAAAGTTATATACGAAAAACACTTTGGTAAATATGTTGAATATACAACACCTTTCTATTTAGAAGGAGTTCAGCCAGAGGATATAGAAGAGTATATTGAGAATCATCATGAAGGGTAGAATCTTCTACTCTTTTTTATATTTAAAATTTGTAAAAATAAAGAAAAGTGATATAATGTGTTTACATTTATATACATTACTATATATCTATGAGAAATTATATATGAATTTCAGAATTTAAAAAGAGTGATCAAGTTTATAATCTTGATGCTTTTGATGATGAATTTTTTATTATATTGAGAAATAATCAACCTATCTATATTGCATTTCCAACTACTATAGATGATGAATTTGACTCTAAATTTAATTTTGAACCTAATATAATTTCGGCTAGAAACCTTATACAAAAGGGAATTACTTTGGAAAATGGTAATATACTTCATATTATTAAAGATAATAAAAAATATTATAATATAATACCTTTTTGAAGAGAAGAATCTTGTTTTATTGAGGATATGCTTTTGTCTAAGACAAGAGAACAACACTTATCTATTTTAAATAATAAATAATGATTACTATACAAAAAACAAAACAATTTGAAAAGATGGAATCAAAATATCTAAAAAAACTTACTCCAAAACAAATTGAATTATATGAAAATAATTTAGAAAAATTTCATAATTGAACTAATGATGATCATTATTTATTAGATACTCATCCATTAAAATGAAAGTGGCTATGATATGACTCATTTACTTGTCTAAAAAATGCATGAAGAGATGATCGTATAATTTTTAAGATAATTGATTGAGATAGGAATAATTATGAATCAGTTGAACTTGTAGATTTTGAATTAGTTTGAGATCATAAGATATATGATATGTAATTATTTTAGCTATCTATTGTTGAAGCAGTATGGAAAGTGAACTACCACAACTCAGTGAAAATATTATGGTATTTCTTCAAATGTATATCACTATAGAGTAAGTAAAGATAAACTTGTAGCAAAAAATATATATTTTGTTTCAGATAATATGAAAGAAAATATATCTAAATCTTTCTTTGTTTTAAAGGTTAGAATTTTCTACTATATTATATATAATATAAACTTGTATTATATTTTAATTATGATATAATATTTTATATTATAATTAATATAATTATTATGTTAGAAATAGAGTATTTAAATAAAGCTATTAAGAAATGATGAGAATATTTGATTAAAAATAAATCAAAAATTCATATCATTGTTGAATTATTGGAAAATTCTTGAAATTTAACCAAAGAATATAAAGAAATCATAAACTATATAAAATTAATTCTTAATAATTTATCTAATATAGATAAAGGTAGGATATATAGATGAATTAATAGGTCATATATGAAAAAAATTAATAATAAGAGTCTGGATAATTATGTTAACTCTATATGAGAAGCTTCTTTATATGGAGAAAATATAGTTTTAGAATATGAATATGACTATTCTACCCCTAATGTAATTGAATGAGAAATTTCAAATAGAGAAGATAATGTTAATACTTATGATAAAGTAGTTGCAAACTCTAATATAAATTGATATAGGTGGTATATAGGATGATGAATGTATCATTATAGAATAAAAAATGATATACCAAAACTAAAAAAAATTCATTATATATCTGATGATCTAAAATATAATATTTCAAATCTTGTAGAAATAACAAGATTATATTTATGATTATCTCAAAAAGAATTTTCTCTTAAACTTTGATTAAAACAATCAAAAATTTCAGAGTATGAAAATTGAAAAAGAGAATTAGCGATGGATATGATTATAAAAATTGCTTGATTGATAGATATTGAACAATGTGTAAAATCTAAGAATAATATATTAAATATATCAAAATGAATGCATTAAGAAAAGATTTAAAGAAAGTAATTTCTTTTATAGAAAATATTAAAACTCATACTAGAAGATTAAAAGCATACTCTCAATGAGATCCTTATGTAGCTAAAAAATATACAAAGGAATTGAATGGCTTTAAAATACAGTCTCAAGAGATTTTATCAGAACTTAATGATCATGATTCTGTTATTAATCTTAAAAAGGAGTTAGAAGATGTTATGAAAGAATTTGAGCTTGTTGTTGAAGAGAGTAATAATAAATTTATTTAGTTAAAAATAATTACATGGAAGGTGAAAATATAAAATTTAGATAAAAAAAGGAACTGCCCTTAGGTATTTATCCGTTTGGTAAATTTTTCTTTGTCGTGAAAACTATTATTATATTAGATTTTACTTAAAAATCTAATATTTTAATCATGTATTTTACTATTTTCAACGGGGTGAAAAATATGGGGTACATAGTAATAATATAGAATATATATTAAAGAAGAGAAAAATTATTGTAAATTAGAACAAAATACAACAAATAACAACAACATATAACAAATAAATAAAAAAAACAAAAAAACTTTTGACTTATTTTTGTTCTTATTATAATGAGAATATAAGCTTATAAATAAATAAATAAAAATGACTATAATATGAAAAATAGATTTTGCTACAGAAATTTGAATTTGAAGTAGAAAATTAGACTCTTTAATGGAAGAATTATGACTAGAGTATGAATCTACTCCAAGGAATAAAAAAATTAAAGTAGTTCCTGAAGACGCACAAAAAAAGATTAAAGAATATCTTTGAGTGGATTAAAATTAAAACAAAAAAAACTGGCCATTTAAGGCCAATTTCCCGGTTAATACTTAAAATTATCTTTTCGAACGGTTAATCTTAAGTAATAAAAACTTTTTTGTGCGACTTTTTGTCCTAGTTTTTACAAGACATATTATACTCGCAGTATAAAAAAATGCAAATTTTTTTTTAATGTTTTTACTTAACTAGGGAAAATAATATATTAATATTATTTCTTTTTTAATTATGAAATTTTGGAAAAAATATAAATTTTTGTCTAGAACTACAGCTTTATCAAAGCATATATTTTCTAATTCTAAAAAATTATGATTAAAAACAAGTGATTTAGACTTTATATTTAAGTTATTAAACTTTTCACATTTTTGAACTATTAACTCTAATTTACAAATACTTTCAAAAAAATCTTGAACATCTAAAAGAACTTTTCAGAATACTATTAAAAAACTAAAAGAAAAATGATATTTACAAATAATTCAAAAAAGACACTCAAATTGATTATTTTCTACTAATAGTTATGACTTATCATGATTATTTAATGCTGTAAAAAATGTTAGTGATAATAAACAATTAAGAATTAATTTTGCAGAAGAAAAACCCTTTTGAAAATTATCCAGTACCTTAGAACTAGGTTGTGCGACTTACGTCCCTAAGGTACTGGATTGTTTCCAGAAGAGTTTAAATATTACTTCAAACGAGAATGTATTTTTGAAGTATCTATTCTGATATATAGACAATGATTGAATATCAGAAATATCTCTTAATTATGCTACAAAAACCACTTCTTTTACAAGAACACTTTTATCTAAAATGGTTAAGGAATTATCAGAAAAAGGATTAATTATTGTAAAAGAACAATTTTTTTGAACATGAAAAATTAGAATAAGAAATAGGTATGATTTAAAACCACTATTAGATCATTTAAATGAGCTTGAAAGGAAAAAAGTAGATATATTACTAAAAAAGAAAGGGAAGTGGTTAGACTATAATTCACAAAATATTAAGCCTAAAGAGCTTGTTGGTTTAAGTCAATCCCTTTCTAATAAGAATACTAATCAAAAAAATATAAAAATCAATAATCAAAATGAATCAAAAATTAGATTTTTAGAAAATGAGATTAGGAGATATCAATCTAATTATTTTTCTAAATACTCTCAAACAGCAGAAATAGTGAGGACATACCAAAAAGAATTAAGTGAACTAAAATATTGAAACATTAATAATAATAAATTGAATAATTTAGTTCTCAATAGAATTAATAATATTCGTAATTCTAAGACAGGCAATAGAACAAAAATATCAAAGGAAAACTATATTAAGGCTGAGTATACATGTAATAAATTATGATGAAATTGGAATAAAAGTTTTAATTTGTATATAAAAGCCGTTAAAAAGCTACCATGAACAGTAGATCGTTTTGTATGATTAGCTTTAGAAAAAGCTAAAAATAAGGAAAAATATTTTGCAAAGTGTGTAAGTAAAGAGTTTAGAAAATTAGAACTAATGGAAGATTACTTTTTAAATAATTAATTATGATTACAAAAGAAGTTAAATTAGAGATATCTATGGTTAAAATTAAAGGTCTTTTAGAACCACATATATGTATACATATTATGAACATAGATACACTATATAAAAGACTCCAAAATAATAGCAAATACCCCTTAAAGTGATTATTAAGTGTTAAAACCTCTATTGATGATGAAGAAATATCTGAAAAAAAGAGAAAAGAACTAATGGACTCTTTACAAGATATAAGAGGATCTTTATAATTTTAAGTTTATAGTTAAAAAGTCGGAAATACCGACATTAGCTTTATGAAGATGTTTTATTTCATTTTTTAATATTAGAATTATTATTGCTTCTGACTTCATTATATGTATATTATAATTAACTTTATCTAATTTTAAAAGAACACCTCTTCTAAAATCTTAAGATTTAGGAGAGGAT
>CAWUJK010000047.1:0-6128 GCA_963922865.1 uncultured bacterium
TTAAAAACGACTCAAGCTATAGACTATGAGAATAGATATCCTTATGTAGAATGAAGGAAACTATGAATACTGACAACAGAAACAAATCAGCCAATTCAAGAGACACTAACAGGCTCAATAGATATAGTATGAACAACAAACACTTACAAATCGTACTTAAAAACTAAAGAAGTAATAACTTGAACTTGAGCAAAATTCAAAGACCTATGAAAAGTAGCAAAGAGTTGATGAAGATGATATAGTTCTAGTTGAAACACTATAGTTTATGGGAATTTAGATTGATTACCAGAAGTCCCAACAGATTGGCGTTCAGTAGATCCTAACTGTGATATAGCAGATATAACAATTTGAACTCAGACCTGGGCATGATGTAATTCAACAATATGAAATTGATTTGAATGGTGAAAAAAGGATGATTGAAGTAATTGAGTCATGAGTTCTAATCAATGATGTTATAAAAATCATTGATGATCAAGCAATATATTAGATTGTGTTATATGATCAACTGAAATGTCAAGTACAACAAAATCTAATACTTGGTTTACATGAACGAACTCAAATTGAGATAAGGCTCCAGCAAATATCTGGTGAAAATTATACACTTGGCAAAATGCAAAAAATACAGCGTGTAAAAATTGATATCATTTACCATCAGATCAAGAATGGACTATTTTAGAAAATTATCTAGCTTGAACTAATTGTAGAAGTTCAACTTATTGAGTATGTGATGGTTTATGATGGAAAAATCATAATACAAAAACAAAGGATAATAATTTAGTACAAGCTTTGAAAATACCTTTAACTGGTTCTCGTAATAGTAGTTATCATTTTCTTAATCGTTGATATTTTACATTTATATGGAGTTCTACTATTGCTGATAATGATTCTTCTTACGGTAGAGGCTTTTCAGTTTATTCTTCTGATTCAATGAGGCTTAAATGAAATAATACATATAAAGGTTATCCATCTAGATGTATAAAAGATTAATTATTGTCTGAAACTATTTATCATAATGATTTATTTACAATAATTGTATATAAATATAATTGGCAATATATCCCAAAAACAAAATTGACAAGTTTTTTTAAAGAAATAATATGTTATTATTATTTCTTTATTTTTTTATGAACCATTTTTTATTATTTGTTAATATTTATTTTTTAAAATGATTTTATATTTTTATTAATTTAATTTTTATTTAAAAATGCTATATAAATTTCTTGTCTTATTAGGATTATCAAAACTAAAAAAAATATTTTCTTTTTTTTGAGTATTTTTGATTTTATTAAATATATTCTCTATCTCTATTTTAGAAACAAATGCCAATCAAGATTTAGATTTTAATATTATTGAAGAAATAAATAAAAAAAATTCAAAAACATTAAAAGAAAACTATGCCAAAGATAGAGTTTTAGTTAAATTTAAAAATGATATTTGAAACTCAAAAATGAAAAATAGCCTGAACTCTTTTTGAGAAAAAAACTCAGATATATTTGAAAATGTAGGTATATGAATTGTTAAATTTGATGAAAAAACTAAGGATATAGATACTGTTATGTCTGAACTCAAAACACAAAAAAATATAGAATATGTTGAATATGATTATATAAGAGAACTTTATTATACTTGAGTTACAACAAACGATACCCTTTCTCACCAACAATGGTATTTAGATTCCATAAAAGCCCCAGAAGCTTGGAAAATATATGATGATAATCAAGATAAAATACTTGTTTCTGTAAATGATACAGGTTTTGACTATAAACATCCAGACCTAGTATGAAATCTAAAAGATTTATCAAACCCTTGTAAAACAGATACCTGAGCTTTGATAGAATGATGATGTCCAAACAGTGGTTGGAACTTTGAGTGAAATTGAAACTATGATTCTGCCAATGCAGTTTTTTCAGAAAATGATATGTATGATATAAGCTGACACTGAACACATGTAGCTGGTACTATTTGAGCCGTTTGAAATAATGGAACTTGAACTATATGAGTTACTCAAAATGTAGAAATAATGTGAGCAAGACTTGAAACTTATGGTGAACATGTAGGATTTTTTTATGTATCTAATGTAGTTAGAGCCCTAAACTTTGCTATAGAAAATGATGCTAAAATAGTTAATGCAAGTTATTGAGGAAGCTATTTCTCTAAAATAGAGTATGATACTATAAAAAAAGCAAGAGACAAATGAATTTTATTCGTGGCTGCAGCCTGAAATGATTCTAAAAATAATGATACTTCACATAAATATCCTTCAGATTATGATTTAGATAATATAATATCTGTGGCAGCTTTATGAAAAAATGATGAACTAGCTTATTATTCTAACTACTGAGCAACTAGTGTTGATATAGCAGCACCTGGTTGAAATCTTAGAATTGATTCTTGAATTTTAGCTACTTATCCCTTTTATGAAACTATATGGTCTCATAGTATGGGTAGTTTTTCTTGAATTACTCAATCTTGAACCTGATTAACTTGGAATATTCGTAAGAATTATATTATTGAAACCCAATCCTGAGCACTTTTTGAAGATTCTTCTTACACTTGAAGTGAAGATAAAACTTTGATATTTGATCAAACTTTTGATTTATCTTGAGCTAAATTTGCTAAATTTGAATGACATGTAAGTTGTGATCTTAAATTTTGAGATAACTTAGAACTATTAATAAATGATCAAGTTATATGAAATGCATATCCTTATTGGACTTCTTCTAGACAATCCTCCTATTGAAATTTAGAGATCCCAATACCATCAAGTCTTTATAAAAAAGATTCTAAACTAAAAGTTAGATTTACTTCAAATTCTGATAATAGTTATTGACATGGTTGTTCACTTGATAATTTTAAAATAATTAAAAATGATGACTCTAAGCATACATATAAATCAATTCAGTGAACTTCAATGGCTGCTCCTGTTGTATCTTGAATAGCAGCGATGGTTTGGAGCTATAAACCTGATCTTAGTTATTCACAAATAAAAGATATACTTTTTACTAGTGTTGATAATTTATCTTCTCTTAATTGAAAAGTTTTAACTAACTGAAAAGTTAATGCAAATAATACCATGAAAAGATTGATGTTTCTTTATGGTATAACAAAAAATTGAACTTTTGAATGAAATTCGTTTACCGTAAGTAATATAGATTTAAAATCTAAAAATATTACTTTATCTTGATCTAATATATCTCTAACTTCAACTTGAAATGTTATAAATTTAGAAAATTCAAATATTTTTTGAACCTGAAGCATAGAAATTTGAGCATGAACTAATATTGTTAATTGATGAAATGTTATACATACCAACTCAAATGATTTTTCTATTATTTTAAAAGACACCAAATGAAATAATTTATCCTCTTCTTGAAATATAGTAAATGCAGAATCATTAGTTATTTCTTATACTTGAAGTATTACAAGCTCAAAATTAAGGATTTATTTTGTTGATTCTAATTCTGTTTGATGAAAAAATATCATATATGATTGAGATTTGCTACAAAACAATGAGATTGCTATAAAAAATAGTTTTGCAAATAAAAATTTAAAAGCTTACGCATATAAAACTTGAAATACTTTGACTTGATTTGCAAACTCTATTGAACTTGTGTGATATCATGAAGATATAGTAGGAGATTTAACATTTAACTATACACCTTCTTCTTTTACATGAACTTTAAGTTTTTCTAGTTGAGCTTTTACAAATAGTACTTGAACTTATATTAAATTAGAATCAACACACTATCCTGTAAATTATAATATATCTTGAGATATTTCCGTAACTCTTACTTGAACTTTAAATAATAGTGGTATTGTACTTGTTAATCTTAAACCTTGAGATTGAGTAAAGACTTTATCTTGATTTTTGATAAATATAAATGATCAATTTTCAAAGACTTTTACTGGTACTATTGAGTTAGATTCAACTAAACCTAGTGCAAGTATTTCTTCAAATACTCCTAGAGATAAAGCACTTAAAGAAATTGAATTTAATTTATCTACTATAGACAAAAATTTTAATTCTAACAGTATTGTTTGGACAAATAATTTGAATTGAAACTCTTGAACCTGAACTAAATACATCGTCTCATGAGAAACTTCTACTGGGCTTTTAGTTAAAGCTACTTTTTCAGATTTAGCTTGAAATACAGGTTCTATACTAAGTGAATCTTATATAATAGATAATACTTGACCTTTAGCTCCTTATAATGTTGTATTTAATAAATGACAAATTATAAATTCTTCTAATGTAGATAATTTATCTCTTGTTGGTTCGTGAAATATATCTGAAAGTGGTGCTTTAGTTACTTATGAATTTTTGGATAATCAATCATTAAAATCTAGTTGAACTTGAGTTTTATTTTGAGATAGCTTTAACATTTCTCCTGTTAATATTTCTTGACTGTCTGATTGAAATATAAACTATTTTATTTATTTTACAGATAAAGCTTGAAATAAAGGTTGATCTTTTACTTGAATTACTGTTAAAGAAACCTCTATTCCTAAATGAACTCTTGAACTTGAAAGTATAACTACTAAAACTAATGTTTGAGTTAAAATTAACTCTTCTGAATATCCAATAAAATATGAACTGTATTGAGATTTAGTTAGAACTTATACTTGAGTTTTAAATAATTCTTGAAGTGTTTTTATTGATTTAAAAAATTGAGAATGAAAAAAAGATATTTCTATGAATTTAATTGATTATTGAGATAATCAGTTTTCTTCTACTTGAAGTATTATATTAGATCAAGTAGCTCCTTTGATCGAGATTAAGTCACATACTGGTCAACATGTTTCTTCTAGTTTTATAATTTTAACTTGAACTGTTTTAGACGTCAACTGAATAAATAAATTTATTATAAATAGTGAACCTATTTTACTTAACTCTTGAAAATTTTCAAAAAGAATAGATTTACTAAAAGGGAAAAATACTATATCCTATGAAGCTTTTGACTCAGCATGAAATTCTTCTTCTTGAAATATTGATATAATAAGAAATGTTTTTGGATATATACCTAAAATAAATACTTGAAGTTTGAGTAATACTTGATCTATTGAATTTAATGGAAGTTGATTTAGTTCTACTTGAGCTGTTTTTTCTTCTACTGGTAACTTAAGTTTAGTCTCTAGTATTTGAAATAATTCTGTAGAATTAAGTTTGAGTTGATTAACAATTAATTCTAATTCTTGGAATGGTATATTTAATCCTCCAGAGCAGTTTAGTTTTAGTGGTACTTTTACTCATAGTTGATTTACAAAAATAGATAATTTATCATATGATATATGAAGTAAAAGTAGTGAATTGACTCTTTCTTGAGCAAAAGCTAAAGTTAAGCTTGATGTTTGAAATAATTATAATTGACAAACTCTTTGAATTTTTAGATCAGATGATAGATGAAATAATTATAATTTTTTAGATAATTGTTTGATATCTTTATGATTTTGTAGTTTTCAAACTAATAAATTTTCAATTTTTGCTTTGGCTAACCCTTCTGATTCTAGTCCCTGAAATTTTAGTTTTGTAGATGTTACAAATGCTAATTTATCTAGTGATTATATTTCTAATGAGATAGTTATTTCTTGAATAAATACATGATCTAGTATATCTATATCTTCTTGAGAATATAGTATTAATTCTTGAACTTATACAAGTTTAACTTGAACTGTCGTATCTTGAGATAAAATAAAAGTTAAGCTTAAATCTTCTTCTTCCTATTCTTCTAAAATAGATTCTACTCTTATCATATGATGAGTTAGTGATGTTTATAGTATAACTACAAGAAGTGCCCCTGTTTCCTCAGGTGGTTGAGGATGATGAGGTTCTTCAAGAAAAACTAAAACTTGTGAGACTAAAGATTTGGTTTGTAAACAAGTATCAAAATCAAGTAGTATATATATATTTTATAGAAAAGATTCTATTTCTTGTTCAGGTTGAAATTTATGAAAAACTTGTGAATTCAAAAAAGAAGAATTAGATAAAGAAAAACTTGATGAATTTAATCAAAATACTAGTTCTTGATTAATTTTATATGAAAATTTATCAATTAATGATTTGAAAAAAGATATTAAAATAAACAAAAAGTAAACACTAAATCATAATTACAAAAAATATAACAATCTTG
>CAWUJK010000048.1:0-5838 GCA_963922865.1 uncultured bacterium
TACCCCTACCAGATGAGAAGAGACTAGAGATAAAAGATTGAGCAACAACAATAGCAATTCAATGATATGTATGAAAGAGTGTGATAGAAACAATATGATATACATCTCAGTGACTAGACCCGAAAGATAATATACATTATAGTTATTATCTAACAAGTGATAGAAAATACTTTCAGCTACTGGCATATTTAGAAGAAGACCCTGATTTAAGTTTATTAAGATGAAATTCTTTATATACTATAGCAAAATGAATGGATTATGAGAATAGATATCCATATGTATATTGAAGGAAACTATGAATACTAACTACAAATAAAAATGAGCCAATCCAAGAAGTTCAATCAGGCTCACTAAATATATCTAATGTATGAACAACAAAGAATTATAAATCATACTTAAAGACAAATGAAATAATAACATGAAGTTGAATAATATTCAAAAATTTATGAAAAATAGCGAAGTCTTGATGAAGATGATGGTGAGTTGTCAATAATAAATTAGTATATAGTAATTTAGATTTGAAAGAGTTAACATGATACGAAAAATCATGTAAAGAAATACTAAATAAATGATACTCAAATAAAGATTGATTATATGATATAAACCTAACTTGAAGCTCTAAAATAAAGGTATATTGTGATATGACTACTGATTGATGAGGATGGATGATTTTTGCTAGAGTGTATTGAAAAAATCTCAATCTCAAATACTGATTTGATAATTTGGATAATTGATATAGTTTAGAAAAACATACATTTAAAAATATAGAATGATTCAAATTTAATGATATGTTAATGCTCAGACACGATAATTGAAATTTTCACTCAATAAAAGGTGGTAATTATACTTGGCCATCTTGGTGATCTTACAATTCTTGAAACTGATATACCATATGAAATCATCCCACTAAATCTTGAGCTTTTATAAGATGATATGATGGAGATTCTTGAAAGCATTTTCAGTTTTGTTTTCATGATTTACATAATGATGAATGTTGATATTTAAATGGTTCTTCTCCAGATTGAGAAAATTATTGAGATGCATGATGAAATGATTCTCAAAATATGGTTTGGAAGTGAATTTTATTTGATCCAACATGAATTACTATAGATTTTGGAATAAGATAAATAATATTAATTCTAGTTCTTTTTTGTTTTTTCTTACATTATCTATATAATTAATAACAATAATTTTTTCAGTATAAATAAATGATGAAATTATTAAGTAAATAATAAATTATTTATTTAGTTATTTCATTATTCATTCTAAAAAAATTATTCTAAGTTTATATTATAATTTTTTACTATGATATGATTATCAGATAAAAACGCTACTAAAATATCTCCATTAAAAAAAACTTATAAAATAGAAAGGAAGGAATACACTTTTGAGTCAGGTAAAATATGATTACTGACAAGCGGAGCTGTTTCTATGAGTGATACGCAAGATAATATACTTTTCACATCAGCTGGTTTCAAAACCGAATGACTAAATGAAAAAGCTGATTTTTTTCCACTTGTGGTTGATTTTCAGGAAAAATTTTATGCAACAGGTTTAATAGGATGAAATAGATTTCAAAGAAGAGAGGCAAGACCAAGCGATTCAGCTATACTCACAGCAAGACTTATAGATAGACCTATTAGACCTATGTTTCCTAAATGAATAGTAAATGATACTCAAATACTTTTAACTGTTCTTTCAGCGTCTTGAGAAAAAGAACTTTGAAGCTGGGGAATTACTTGAGCGTCTTTAGCTCTTATGATGAGTTGAGCGCCTTTTGAATGACCGGTTTCAGGAATAAAAATAATCATGGATGAGAATGGGGCGTTTATATCAGACCCTTCTATAAAAGAGGAAGAAAATGCTAAGCTAAACTTAGTCGTTGCTGGAACTCTTGATGCAATTACTATGGTAGAAGCTTGAGCTAACAGCGTGAGTGATGCTGAAATGCTAGACTGACTAGAATTTGCCCATAGGGTAGTTAAAAATATTTGTAATGCTCAAATAGATTATATAGATGCTTACAAAAAACAATTTTGAATACCCCAACTAGAGGTAACTTTTAATAATCCAGACATGTCACTTTATGAATTAACAAAAGATTTTTTAAGCCAAGAAAAACTAGAAAAGCTTTATGATTTATGAAAAAAAGAGTTTCAAAAAGAACTTGATAAATTGGATATAGAATTAAAAGAATTATTTTTAGAAAAAAATTTAATAACACAGGAAGATGACTCTAGTTTTGTATGAGCGCTTGTTTACAAAAGAGTAAAAGAAATAATGAGAAAAAATATATTAGAAAAAGATAGAAGATTAGATTGAAGAGCTATAAATGAAGTAAGAGATATTGTTTGAGAAGTTTGACTTCTCCCAAGAACTCATGGTTCAGCACTTTTTCAAAGAGGTATGACACAAGCTCTAAGTGTTACTACTTTATGATGACCAGATGATAAAATAACAGTTGAATGAATGATGCCTGAAAGTTCAAAAAGATATATGCATCACTACAATTTTCCACCTTATTCAGTAGGGGAGGTTAGGATGATGAGATGAGTTGGTAGAAGGGAAATATGACACTGAGCACTGGCAGAAAGAGCTTTAATGCCAGTATTACCAACACAAGAAGAATTTCCATATACTATGAGAGTAGTTTCTGAAATTACTACTTGTAATTGATCTAGTTCTATGGCATCTGTTTGCTGATCTTCTATGAGTCTTATGCAAGCCTGAGTTCCTATTAAATCACCAGTTTGTTGAGTTGCTATGGGTATGATTTATGATGAACAAACTTGAAACTATAAAATTCTTAGCGATATACAAGCACAAGAAGATTTTCTTTGAGATATGGATTTTAAACTAGCTAGAAGCAAAGATGGTATTACAGCTTTACAACTTGATGTAAAAATCAAAGGTTTGAAAATGAATATATTTAAAGAAGCGCTTAAAAAATGACATGAAGCAATAGACTATATTGCTGGTAAAATTTATAATATTATCCCTAAATCTAATGAAAAATTGTCTCCATATGCACCACTGATTATGTCTATATCTATTCCAGAGGATAAAATAAGAGAAATCATAGGTAAAGGCTGAGAAAATGTACAAAGACTTGAGGCTTTATATGATGTAAAAATATCTATAGCAGATGATGGTATTACAACTATAACAGCCAAAAATCAAGATTGATGAAATAGTACAATAGATGAAATAAAGCAAATGCTTTGGGTACCTGAAGTGGGTTATAAGGATAGTTGAAAAGTAGTAAAAATTATTGATTGAGTGTGAGCTATAGTTGAATATAAATGAAAAAACTCTTGAATGATTCATATTTCTAAATTATCTTCTTGACATGTATCAAAAGTTGAAGATGTTGTAAAGGTTTGAGATTTGGTAGAATTTGAAATTATACAAGTTGATTTAGATAAAGGTAGAGTTTGATTAAAAAGAATTGTTAGTAAGAAAGAAATAGAAAAGTTTGAGCAGAGTAAAAAAACTATGCAAACCAAAACTTCTTTAGATAATAAACAACAAAAATAAGTTAATAATCTTAAACTAAAACTATGTTAGAAAAAGAAATTAAAATTCTTGAAATTGATGTAGAAAGCTTGCAAACCAAACTTGAAAATCTGTGAGCTAAAAAAACTTTTGAATGATATATTCATGATGTTTATTATGATTTTCCTTGAGAATCTTGAGATAAAATGGAAGCAAATAATAGGCTTTTTAGGGTTAGAAAAAAATGAGATATTCATATGTATACTATAAAAAGAAAAAGAGATAAAGCGGAAGAATGATGAGAAAAATGACTAAAAATTGCCGATGAATGAGAAAGAGAAATTACGGATGTTGATAGTTTTACCAAGGTTTTAGAAAAATATGGTATGGTAGAGACTAGAGAAAAAAAGAAATATAGGATAAGTTATAAGCTAGATAATATCGAGTTTGATATAGATGATTATTTTTATGGTGAAGATAAAGATTTGATACCACCTTTACTTGAAATAGAGGCTTCTACTAAAGAAGAAATTTGAGAATGGATTAAAAAGCTTTGATTAGAAAAACATAGGCAGGAAAAGTGGGGTAGTAGGAAATTATTTAAATACTATGGTGTGGAGTATAAATGGCTTTAAAATATAACATAAATTATGTGCTATAATAAAAGAAATTTTTAGAGACACAGGTTTAGTTTAGAGATTATAAAAACTGTTATTTAATTTTGGCTTTATTTTTTTAGTATGTATTCTATTAATCATAATATCAAAATTAACAAAGGAAAAAATAAAAATATATAAAAAAGTATGTTACTATCTAAAACAGCACCTAATCACATTGTGGGCCAAATTCATATGGTAAATATTAAAAAGTATAATGAAAATAATATGTAAAAATGAAATAAAAATATACTCTCTTTATTTTTTAAAAAATAAAATCATAGTAAGAATATTAATACTAATATAAGAAAAAATAGATTTATTTGATAATTTTCACTAAATACAAAATCAATGAATATAATAAATACTAAACATCAATACATAAATAAATTTAAAAGTATCAAATTATTATCAATAACATAATTTGATACTTTTTTAAAACTATATAGTTTCAAAAAGTGTAAAATTATTATCAATAACATAATGATATAAGCTATTAAAAAATATATAAATATATTATTTATTAAAAAATAAAATAAACATATATACATAAATATAAATAATCCCCAAATAAAAAGTAATGGTCTTATTAATTTTCTCATACTTATATAAATTAATTAGTTAACTCTTTTATTTCTGAACTCCAAGTATATTCAGTTCAATCTAAATTTAACTCATGATAATATCATAAAGAATTTAGAGTTCATCATGGTACATTCCAATAATTAGCATTTTTATCAAAATCATATGTATCTGAAAATTTAACAATGCTATATAATTTATTATCTGCTGATTTATACAAATATGTTTGATACCAGGTATTGTGAACAGCAAAAAATAAATCTATATCTCATGTTGATAATTCAAATCATAAACTTGGTTTTATTTTTTTTCAATTTTTATATTTATATATACTGATATCAATTTTTTCTCATTTTCTAAGATTATAGTTTTTACTTCTATTTATGATATCCTTTTTTATTTTTTTATATCAATTACTATTTTTTAATTTTTTAGAAATCCAATGATTTGTATCATAAAATTCATCTCATCTTGGTCAATTTAAAAATTTTTCTAACATATATCAAGAAACAGGGAGAGTTTCTTTTTTAAATTTATTAAATCAAATTTTAGAATTTCAAAAGTCTGCCATAGCTTGAAGTATTTTATCAACAGAAACATCCTTAATATCTTTTTTAACATCATAAATTTTTTGGTTTATTTGCTTGTAATTATCATTATAACCTTTATTAAACCATATATACTTTAATATGTTTTGAAAATCTATATATCACCTATTATTTATTTCTACTCAACTATTTATATTCGTCAAATTTACTTCACTATCATAATACACTAAAAGTTTATTTTTGTAATAGTATTTATCATTTCAAAGTATAAAGTATGGTCTTAATCTATTTAAACTTATTCAACTCTCTTTTGTAAATGCTATTATATATTCTCCATCTTTTTGTAGTTTTAATTCTTGAAATTCCACTTTTCATTCTAGTGTTTCATATTCTACTCATACTTTATCTACTTTTCAAGTTATTTTAAATTTCATTCATCATACTGAGTCTTTTTTTATTTTCTCTGTGTAAATTAAACTCTCAAATTTTTGTGAAATTTCCTCCTCACTCCCTCCACCAATTCATCATCCATCAAGCCCTGTATCTCAATCCCTATT
>CAWUJK010000049.1:0-3929 GCA_963922865.1 uncultured bacterium
TCTTGTATCTTATGTATATCTTATTGTTTTGATTTTTTACTTCTACTATTCTAGATGTTTTCTCTAAGAGAGTCTATAATAGATGTAACTTTTGTTTTGTCATTTGATATTTTTCAAACTAAAGGCTCTAATTCTTTTATAAAAAATTCTTTTATTCTTTTACTTTTTTTGAATTTTTTAGATAATTTGCAAGGTTCTGAATCAAATAACATATCTAATGTATCTCTCAAATTAGAAAAATATAATGATTCAAAGCTAATACTATATTTTAATGAATGCTCTCTTAATATTTTTTTAGCCTCTTTAGTAAAATATATTAGTTCATTCAGATTAAAGCATGATATAAATTCATATTGATATTTAAAATAGGTATCATCAAGTCAGTCATAGTTAGTATTATATTTTTTTGCTAATTTATCATAAATATTCTTTCTTACTAATTCATCAGCAAAATTATTTCAACTAAAAACAAAATTCTCTATAAATTCTTTTGTTATATTTTTCATTATTTTGGTATAAAATTGTAATTATTTAAATCTATATTTCAATTGCCATTAGAATCTTTTATTGAATTTTTTACTGCTTCAACAACTTTATTTTTTCAAATAATATCACTTGATTTAGGCTTATAATGTCAACTTTCATTACTCCATGAAGTTATTTTTCATGAATTTCATGATATTTTTAAATTCCCTGCATATATTACATTTTTTCCCTTAGAGAGGTAAGAGTGTCATTCTCAAAATAAAATTTTATCATTTTCTAGAACTATAAAATCAACATTTCTAACTTCATGTCCTCTTCCATCTTTTATTTTTCATGTATCACTAATTTTAAGTGAAAATATTTTTCATGTTAAATCTTGTTCAATCAACATAGGATACTTACCATCCTCAAAACTATCTATATACCCTTTAGGATTCTTCATGTGTCCATTGAACACATCACTATCCATAATATCTAATCTATCTATTCTAAAACTAACATCTTTCTTAGATTTTTCAATTCTTTCTATCAAGTCTCAATACTTTCTCAACTCTGTTTTTCAAATCTTTGTCTTAAATATAGTACAAGTCTTTCAAGTTAGCTTTGTCTTCCTCTTTGGAAAAGCTTTCTTAAAATCTGCGTTAGACATAATCAGTTCTTCAATCTCTATTCCATATTCTTTCTCTTTCTAATGATATTAATTTAGGATTTGTTGTACTGAATGTGTATCAGTCATATATCTTCTGTTTATGGGATTCACAGTATCTTCATATTGGTGTCTCACAGGTATATATTCTTGGGGGTTTTGGTTTTACTTTTATTTTTAAAATATGGGTTATATAATTTCAAGTATAACTCTTCACATATACTATAGCTTCTCAACTCTTTAATCATTCCAATTCTATTCATCATCTCCGTGCATCTATTTCTATTACTCATCATCTTGATTCACTATAATAGTTATTTGAGCTCCTTATATAAAATTTACATTCTTCTCATATTTCTATTTCACACTCTAATGTCTTTGGTTTAGGTTTAGGATTAACTGTAATATTCCAGATTTCATCTAATCAATACTTATAATGGCTCACATTTATTTTTGTTGTTCAAACTGACCTTCAATATATTGCTTCATATTTTCTTCTTGGATGGTCATAAGCCCTTATACTATATCTTCTCTGATATGCTATACTGCTATTTTCTGAAATATAATTATAGTTATCATTGTACCATACTCTTATATAATCTGTTTCGTATAGACTATATTAATACTAATCCAAATAATAAGAAAAATTATTGGTAAATATATTTTTTGAATACCTTGGCATTAAGTTGACAATAGTTGGTAGCATTTTAGGATAAATATCAAAATTTTCTAAAACTCAAAAGAGAATTATAAGATGGTTTTTTTCCAAAGTAATTTTATATTTTTCCATTATTGTATATTTCCATTACGAAGTAAATTATTTATTTGAGCTTGTCATAATTTCCATCAACTGATAAAATTTCATTTAAGAGTTTTTGGGTAAAATAATTTGAGAGGATTTTATTCTCTTAACTAACTTTTCAGAAGAATCTCTTTGTATATAAAATCAATCTGGAGGATATTTTTCTAAAATATCAACTAATAATTTTCAAAGTGAAAAAGGAATAAATTCTAATTCAAGCAAAGATATAATAATTAAATTTAAACTTAATGCTTCCTCTCATACATCATAATATTCTTTTATTTGTAGATAAGAATCACTTTTTACAGTTCAATTATGAAAGTAATAAAGAATTTTTCATATGTATCACCTATAAATAAATTCTTTCTCGTCTCCTGATAAGTAGTTCATTTTTTCAATAATTAAAAAATTAAGGATTTTTGGGAGTATTTGTAGGAAATGCTGTAATAATTTTACCAGTTTTTGGATTAATAACCACCTTTATATTTATTCCATCTATTGTTCAATATACATGTAATATTCATCATTTTTCTAGTAATAATTTGGATTTTTTACTTGATATAATATTTTCTATATTATTAATTATTTTACTATCATTCCAATTTTTAGGAAATTCTGTTTTTCAAGATTTTCCAGTTCAATATCTATGTCCTCATCAACCATTTACTCAATCTCAATCCAAAATATGCTTCTTGGCCTTTGAATCAATTTTTATATTACTAATAGATTTAAATATAGAGTTTTCTGTATACTTATCCAACTTCACAAAAAATCATCCTCAAGCCATTTTAAGTAATTTTCCTGTCGGGTCAACTGCACTTAAACTTAAATTTGTTCATACATAACTTCATCACTTAGATTTCTCATATCAACTCAAAATTAATAACTTCTCATATATCTTTTCTAGTTGCTCCTTAGCTCAAGATATTAATTTCTTTCAATTCTCTATTGGTGACTTAATAAATCACCATACTTTATCTATTCAATCTGATACTCATTTTAATGATAATCATTCTAATGATTTTACAAAATCATAATAACTCATCAAGTAATCTTTAGTTCATTCTACTATTCAATCTTTTATTCATCTTTCTATTTCTCATTTATTTCATCAAGATAATAACTGTCTCTCCAATTCTTTATTATAATTCTTCTTAAATTCTTCATCATAACTAAATTTGTAATCTACTAATTTCTGAGAAAATCTTAGTGCCATCTTTTCCAATTCTTCCCTAGTTTTTCACTCTAATTCCTTATCTATAGTCCATCAATCTCACCAAAAATATTTTCAATTATTACTTGCTGTTTGGTATTCTCTCCATATATATACCGTATCTAGAAGCTCTTTTGCTCATGGTTCTTTCCTATTTAATAATTCATTATTCAGCATATCTATCAATACTCCTCCTATTAACGAGCTTCATTTTTTCTTATTTATTTCTTCTACTCTTAATCTTAAGTCATTTAAATGTTTTTTACTTATCTTATTTTTATTTGAAAGAAGTTCTTTTATTTTTTTAAATAAATTTTGATTTGATTTATAGGTTTTTAAATCCTTGGTTAATATACATGAGTTTATGTTTCAATATATACTTATTCACAAATCTATATATCATTTTTTACAACTCCATGCTATCTTATCTACATTATCTACACAAAATCAGTGTAAGGGTCTCGACCAATACATTCCGCTTCTTTCTTCTTCACATAATGGTGAGTATTTTGCACTCTTTATTTCTAGATTTTTTCTTCATGATGTATTTATTTTTATTTCTTCTCATAATAGCTCTTTTAATAGGAGTTCTAAAGCTGATAATATATCCTCAACCACCACCTCAACACTCTTACTCTTCCCATACTTATCTACTACCTTAATCAAACTCTTCCCTTCCTTCTTTCCATATACCCTATACTCAGTCTCACTCACTCTCTCTACCAAAACATTATCATTATTCTTGTATATCTTGTAACCCCCATTTCAATCCAATATCTTCA
>CAWUJK010000050.1:0-2907 GCA_963922865.1 uncultured bacterium
TTATTTTAAAGGCTTATAGGTACTTTAACAAGTCCACATTTATTGCGGTAGAGCCTTATTTTTCTTCTAGCATATTATCAAATAATGATTCTAGTAAAGGTATCCCAAAGAAGCTAGCTAATAGAAATAAGCAAAATGATAAGCTATATAGAATATCTCTTGATAAAAAACTATTTGATCTAACAAAACCATATTGTGAATTAAAAAATAACTTTGCCATTATAGAAAATATTAAACCTGATTCTATCGCATCTAAAAATATTAATAAACATAGACTAAATAATATTTTTTGACTCATTTAAAAGCATATATAAATTTAATACTTCATATAATTAAGTTTATAATTTATAGCCTAAAATAATAATTAATTAAGCAGCAAAATTTATTTAATTTTCAAATATCTATAAAATATAGCGAGAGCGTATCCTACTAATTTTGACATTATGTATTAAAAATAACTACGATATTGAGTATTTAATACTATAATTAGAAAGATGCCAATATTAGACATTCTTCTAACCTATTTATTAGATTTCAGAGATTTTAAAAAAGTGTCTTAAAAATCGACCATTTGTGAGACTAATTTAAAAATCATACTTTGAAGCAAGTTCAGATATTATTGACGAAATATTTATTCCTTTTTCACCTCTCATTTTTCTTTCATGAACTTCGTTAGCAATATTATTATATATTTTTGTAGGAATACTGATTGATATAACTTTTTTCTCCTTTTTTTTATCATCTCCAAAAGGCTTGTCAGCCATATCATTAATCAGACTATTTATTTCTTTTTCTCTGTTCAAATTTTCATTTCTCTTCTTCATGACAATCACCTTTATTAAATAATATTTATTAAATATTATTTATTATTTTTAAACAAAATCTCCTCGATAAATTTATTCGATTCTAATATAGATTTATCATCTTTATTTTGTTCAAATACGCTTTTCCCTTCACTAATTACATCTCTATAAATCTTACGATAACAGTTGAAACTATCAAGAAGTTCAAATTCATTATAATCTTTAACCCAATCTTCAAATATTAATCTATCTGCTCTATATACATTATGGTTAGTATTTAACATAACATTGTATATATATACTTTTAAACTTTCATTTAAAGGTTTAGCTCTATCATATTGTTGCTTTAATTCTTCCATAGTATCTAAATCTAATTGAGAGCATTGAACGGGACTTATTATGAAATCAACTTCTACCATACTACTAATTAACTCAATACTATTTCTTCCTGCAACATCTACAACTATATAATCATATTTATCCCTCATGGATCTTAAAGTCTGACTAATATTTCCTGTCTTTTCCATTATAGTAATAGAACTTAGATTTTTATCTTCTTCTCTATCATGTCCCCATTTTGCTAGGCTCTTTTGATTATCTGCATCTATTCCTAAAACCTCATAACCTTTTTTATTTAATCCTGAAAGTATAGTAATTGCTGTAGTTGTCTTACCAGCACCGCCTTTATTACTTCCGACTAAAATTATCATAATTTACCTCACTTTATTATTTCATATTTATTATTTCATATTTATTATTTCATATTTATTACAAGTACAATAAAAATACTTTAAGCTACATTTTCTATCCACGCCGCAAGCAGACGGGAATATGACCCAACTTAGATTAAAGAAGATTATTATTGATAATTAAAATTTAAAGTTTACTTCTAAAAAACGCTTTTTTATTTTTAATTTTCTCATAGTTATCAAATATTTCTTGAGATATATCTTCTATTTTATCTATAGAATGTTTTAAAAATATATTTTCGAGATCTTTTGGAGTAAATAAACAATCATTTAATAATATATCTTTTGCTCTATTAGATAAATTATCTGGGATATAGCCCATATAATTACTTGCATTTTGGTTCTCTAATGATTTTATTAAAGAATTAAAATTTAGCTCCTCTTCTTTATTATCTTCAATTGAAAAGGAAATACTTGTAATTTTACGACCAGTTTTATCTTCTTTAAAAGAGACAGTTAACGTTGTAAGCTCATTAACCTCAGAAATTGCTTTCAGTAAAAATATATTTTTAAATTTTGAGTATACTTTCTTATAACTATCTGGTAGATAAAAGTTATCAAAGAAAAATTCTAAAGGATAAGTAACTTTGACAGTTTTTCTATATTGCTTTTCTCTTTCATAAGCTCCTTTAAGTAATAAATATAGTCTACTTGAATACTTACTATTAAAACTCAATAGGGTTTTTAAATTAGCTTTAGTAAATTCATCTTTTAATTCTAAAAAATAAGGTTTTAATTTAGGATCAAAACATGCTTCAATAGTACCAGTATCTTTAATATATTCTATTGACGAAAACCAGTTAGAAACTAATAATCTTTTTTCATCTTCTATTTTTATCCCTCGAGATGCAAGTCTCTCAACAAAGTCCTTAACTTGCTTATAATTTTTTTGGCATAATTCTCTGTTTTCAAGGTCTGAAATATGAAACTTATATATTTTAAAAGCTTTATCATCTTTTTCTATTTGTGAAATGCAAAGATAAATAAAGTTTTTTTCAGATCTAGATAGATCATACTTACCTTTAGGTATTTTATTTGATAGTGTGACACTTTTTCTATTTTTTATAATCTGCATATTAAATTATATGTTACTAAGAGCTTATAAAACCTTAACATATAAAAAGGTTTTTTAGAATAATAAAAAGGTTTTTTTAACTTATAAAAAGGTTTCACTTACATTAGTTTAACTTATAAAAAGGTTTTTTTAACTTATAAAAAGGTTTTTTTAGTTAGCTATATCCCTTTATTTATAAGGTTTATAGCCAAGTTAAATATTTAAAATCTATAAAAGAAATATTCTATATTTGACATTCTCCCCCAGCTAAAGCAAGGGGATTCATAGATAGACTACGGTA
>CAWUJK010000051.1:0-2834 GCA_963922865.1 uncultured bacterium
AATATTGAAAGAGAGAGTCGTTCCTCCTCTCTCTTTCAATATTGCTCGTACCTCGCAATAAAAAGTTCGCTATCGCTCTCCTATTCGCTATCGCTCATTTTCTCTAATTTTTACTGGATATAACCTCGTTTCTCTCGGTTAAAATAAAGAAAATAGGTATTTTTTTACCTATTCTCTACTATATTTATATTAGATTTAATGATATTTCTAATGTTTTATATAACATTTCCATAAATAAATCTAATTCTAAGTCTAATTTTTCCATTTATTTTATATATTTAATGATAAAGTAGTATTTTTTGTTTGTTTTTTAAAGGATTATTCTTTTACAAAATCATTTAAAAAAGAATAATGGGAAAAAGAGCAAGTATAATTATAATTTGAATACCATATTTTATTTTTATAATGTCATAATTCCTCATTTAAAAATATATATTTATGATTTGGGTATAAAATAAGTATTTTATTATTATTTATATAGTTTTCTATCAACTTTTTTATAACTGAATCTTTCAAGTTTTTTCTAATTCAATTATTAGATAGATAATTTTTTATAAAATATATAGTATCATTTTCTTTTTCATTATTTTGATAATCTTTTAAGTTTAATACTCAATTATGTCAAATAATAGGGCTTTGTGTAATTCAAGTGTTTTTTATTATATCATCTCTGCTAGTCAATATATATGGGTGGTTTAATCCTTTATTTATAGGTCAACTAGTCCTATATCTAAAATGTATCATTATTGATAATTCTTTTAATTTTTTAAATTTTTTAATTCTTTTATATAATTTTAAAAAATCATCTAAATTATCATATTTATATAAGTATGTTTTTTTTCAATTAGCTATTCAAACTCAGATTCAATCCTTATTAGTTTGATAACAATTTTCAAGTTCTTCTTTATTAGGTAAATTTTTTAATCAATATTTTTTAAAAATAAGTATACACATAATATTTTAGGTTAATTTATATTTTAGCTTTCATCATCTCTAAAGTATTCTAATATATCTTTATACTTTGTCTGTTTTTGTATATATTTTTTAAAATTATTAGAATTACAATCTAAAATAGGGGTTTTCTTTATAAATTCTATTGCAAGAAATATAAATTGTAGTCTAGCAAATAAGAATGTTGTTTTTGTAGTAGATTTAAAAATTCTTATTTCTATTGAATTATCGTGTTTCCAATTAACAGCTTCATATTTTCAAGACCTAGACTCATAAATTTCTAATCATTCTGGAGATAATAATGTAATTCAAGAGTAATATTCAAAACTATTCATACTGGTATTTCTTCAAGATATACTTTCAATTAGGCTTCTGTTTCAAGAGTCATTTATAAAATGAAAAAGCTTAGATTTAGTAGAGTTTTTTATACCTTTTCTAGATATATGTATATGTAAACCTGTATTATGAGAGATTTTTCATCAAGACATATATATTATTGTAAGTAGATTTCTAAAATGTTTTTTATTCTTTATAAACCAATTTTTAGAAAAGGGGTGTGTTATAATTTCTATTCAGTTAAATAAAGAACTATCAGATTTACAATGAAATATATTTATTTTATTTTCTTCTTGATATTTTTGTAATCTTCTTCTAAATATATTATCTTCATCTTGTAATTGATTTATTTCAAGTTCCATTCAATACATTATAGGATTTTTTTCATATTTAAGTTTATGTTCTATAAATTCTCATGGATTATCATAAGATAATCTATATAATTCAACTTCTGATATATCTATATTTTCTACATCATTATAAGTTAGTAATTTTATAGTTTTTGAGATTGTTTTCTTAGTTTTCATAAAGATTTAATAAGTATATAAAATAATTAATAGTATAGTTTCTCTTAAAAGAAAGAATTTTGTAGCTTTATTTTTAAATAGTAAAAAAAGTTATTTTTTATACTATCTTGTTTTGAGAATTATATATATAAATATTTGTATATTTTATATAATCTCTAATAAAGAGTTTTGTAGCTTATTTAATCAAAGTAATATAAGCGATAAAATGGTTTTTCCATAACATCATTTGTTAAAAATTAAGTGAATTTGAAATAACAAATGTTTAGAAAAAGTGTCAAAACTCTTTTTGGATTTATTTTAAACGAAGTGGAAGAATTTTTGAGGTACGAAAAAAATCTTTAAAAAAAATACAAAAAAGTTTTTACTCTTTTTCGCATTTGTTATGATGATTTGCTTAATTTTTAATAAATGAATGTTTGGAAAAATTATTTTGTAGATTATATTTTGATTAAATAAATACAAAATGCTTTATTTGGAGATTATGTTAATATACAAATATATATATATATAATTCTCAAAACAAGATAGTATAATCTGTAGGGATTTTGTAAGATAATATAATTAGTCTTATTACTTACTGATGGTCTAATTTTTTTATCAATAAAAAAACTATAACTAACCACAGTTATAGTTCTTATGTATTTATTAGCAGTAATAAACACATGAATAGACACAATCATACAGATTGTGTATACATAATATACATTTATTAAGATAAGGCAATCCTTTTTTTTAATTCATAAATCCATATTAAAAAATAATTTTTTAATTTGTTGAATAAAATTTAAATATATTATTTTTTAATTTAGGATTATGAACAAACTAAAAGAATTTGCCAAATGGTTTATCCGTGAAATATTTTTAATTTTAGTAGAACTAATTATAAAAATTTTAATTGATAAATGGATAGGATAAAAAATTTAAAAGAAGACTTATAAAATATAGGTCCTCTTTAAATCCTCTATATATATTTGTTTTATATTTGACAAAAATTAAGGTCAATAATATTCGCTAATTTTT
>CAWUJK010000052.1:0-2322 GCA_963922865.1 uncultured bacterium
TATTTCAATTTCTTATATTTCAAAATTCTAGATTATCATAAAGAAACTCTTTTTTTTTCTTTTCAACCAAATAAATACTTATTTTTGTAATCCCTAGCATTTTTTATATTTCTAACAGAACCATAAGGATAGTAATCCACTACTTGTAATAATTTTAAAATTTACAAATTGTTTTCTTATATGTAGAAATTAATGGTTTAATATGATGGGGTATAATATGATTATATAATTCAAATAAGACTTCAAATAAAATATCGTCTACATTATAAAGGTTGAGATCTTTAATTTCTAATAAGGAAGAAAGATATTCAAATATTTCTGCTAAATTTTCGTCATTGTAACTATTTAATTCAAATGTTCCTCTCCAAAAATTAAGATAATTATAGAAATAATTTTTATGATCTGAAATTATTTCTATATTAGTTAATTCTAAATTTAAAGAATTTAAAAAGCTTTTTTTTTATTAAAAAAATTATAAAAGTCGCTTAATTTAAGGTATAGTTGATTTATATCTTTATTCCATCTTTGGTTATGCAAATCATTAATAAAAAAGTAAATTTCTTCTAAAATTTTATTCTTATCCATAATTTATTCTGTTAATTTTTTAATATTTTCTTTATTATCATTTACTCATTTCTTAAAAGCTTTAACTTCAGTATTCCATTTATTTATAAGACCTTGTTTGTCTTTTTCATAATCTCATTTAATTTTATTCATATCAATTTTATAAGTTCAGTTTTTTAAATTTTTAATTTTATTTAAATGAATTTGAATTTCATTTTCATAGCTTTTAATTCATTTTTTTAAACTTTTAATTTTTTTATTTATTTCCAAAGATTTATTATTCAATTTAAAAATCTTCTTCCCCTCATCAAAACCCTTCTTAATTTTCTTAATCTTCTTTACTGGATTTAATGCTCATTTAAGTGTATCTTTCAACATCTCCTCTCAAACTTGCATCATAATCTCATCATCCGTTGCATATCAATACCAGTATCATCATATTCACACCCAACTATCCACAAGGGTGTCTGCATACTCTCAACTCTTGTCCGTATAAGTTAACGGATTGTTTCACACATAACTATAAGCATTTTGTAATTGTTATCTATAATGAAGTTAGAAATTCTAATAATTACTACCTTATTTTAAAGAAGATGATTTTTTCATAATATTTTTTACAATATATCATATAATATAATCATTAGGAGTTTGTAAAATTAAATCTTGATTTTTGACTAAATCATTTATAGAATCTTCTACTATATTCCAAAAATCATATTTTTTATATTTATTATAAATCATAATTATTTTCTTAAAATATAAATTATTTTACCCCTTTATTTTTATTTTTAACTCAATTAGGCCATATTTGATTTCAATCAAAATCAACTTCTTTTATCTTTTTATTTGTTTTTGGATGGGATATGTCATAATGATCTTTATGTTTCATGTCTTTTTTCCATATATTTCAACTTTTATCTTTCCATCATTGTCCATTTTTTAGTTTTGTAAAATTCTTATTATCTTTTCATGGAATTAAAGATTTGTCTTTTTTAACTTTATTCTTTACCTTATCAACCCCCTTCTTCACACCATCAAAACCCTTCTTAATTTTCTTAATCTTCTTTACTGGATTAATAGCTCATTTAAGTGTATCTTTCAACATCTCCTCTCAAGCTTGCATCATAAGTTTATCATCCGTTGCGTATCAATACCAGTATCATATACTTGCTACTCCTCAATCCACCAATACATCTATATATTCTCAACTCTTATCTGTATATTTAATTGGATTGTTTCACACATAACTATAACTATTTTGAAGCTGTGGTATATAAAGCGATGTTACTCAATTCTTACTCTCTCATATCTCCCAAAACACTCTATCCAAACTCCTAAATCTTCATATCTCATTAGCATAATATCTAGCTTCAAAATATTGTAAGCCTGTTTCTTTATCTTCTTCCTTTCATCAAAAACTATATTTATTCTCATAATCCGTAGTATTTATCTCTTTTCTTATCTCTCAGTAAGGATAATAATCTAATACCTGTAATATTTCTCAATGTTGGTTTATATCTATATTTCATCATCACAAATGATCTTCATGGTGGTAAATTATTTCTTCTTCTTTATCTTTCTCTTTATTCTCTTTAGTTTCTTCTCTCTCTATTGTCGCTAGTTTCTTATTTCAAAAAAATATATATTTACTTGTCTTTATCGTTTCTCAACTTCATGTCTTTATTATTTCTTCTTCATAATCCTTATTTATATATCTATTTAATCTTCAAATATTACTTTTTTCTACCCTTATTCAAG
>CAWUJK010000053.1:0-2266 GCA_963922865.1 uncultured bacterium
AAAAGTCAAGATTCTTTTCTAATAAATCTCTAAATATATTGTTTGTTTGTTTTTCGTTGGATTCACTATATTCATAATTATTTATTTCATCATTTATAAATTTCTCTGAATTGTCTGAAATCTTAAATTTATTTTTCAAAGTATTGAATTCTTTAAAATTAGAAGGAAATCATTCTTCTTCTAAAAATATTAGTAAATCTTCATTGTTTTTAGTTTTATCAAAATAATCTAATACTTCCTTTTGTTTATTTAAATCTAAAGCCTCATAAAAATAATTAAAATCATCAATTTCCAAACCTTTTGACTCAAAAAATGATAATAACTGAAACATGTTATCATTAGAGTTTTCTATATAATCTAATCCATTATTATTTGATTCAACTCACATACTTTAAAAAAAATTATGATATATATCTTCTATTTTATCATAATTTTTATTGTCTTACAAATATCTATAAAATAAACTCTATTACAAATCCTTAAATAATAGTGCAAATTTCAAATTTTTCTCTGATTCAGCTAAACGTTCTTCTGATATTTTTAAATCCCTATCAAAAATCGTCTGCATAGCCAAAGCAATTTCAGGACTCATATCTTTAGCAGTTAATCTAAAGGCTCTAATTGTTAGTTTTTCATCTTCTGTCCGTCATCAGTTTTTAGATAATAAGCTAAAATGCTCTATTACTCATGTTTTTTTTCAGGCTGCTCTATCAGTATTTCATATAGCTGCAAAAAGGTTCATTGTATCTACTATACGCATTTCTGGAAGTCATAGTAGCATATTAGGTGAATTTTCATATTCACTTAAAAGTCTTTTACTTTTATTAAGTCTTTTAAATTTTTTTGATATTTTTTTCTTGTTTCAAGATTCTTGAGCTTGAGCTAACCATGATTCGCCTTTTATAACCATAGTTTTCATATGCTCTATAGGTCATTTTGGTGCATATAACTGCTCTAAATATTCTTCATAAAGTCTAGTGTATTCAGGATTTTTTGATATAAAGGCTCTTCAGTTTTTCATAGCATCTGTTTCATTTGGCAATGAACATAATAAAGTATTTAAACAATTTGATTTTACTTTATCTTGGATAGTAATAGAATTTTCTGAAGCTAAAGCTGATGGTATTAAGTCTTGTGCTTGTGCTTGAGTATTTAATCAAGTTGCTAATGCTCATGCTAAAAGTGCAGTTTTTAGTTTTCACATATTTCTTTAATTAATATATAATTGTAATGTTAATTGGGAGGCTCCTTTTTTGTTCTAATATAGTTAACACTATATATAATCATTATATCATTTTTACAAAAAAAATCAAGTTTAAAGAAGAAGTATTTTATTGAGTTATGTTAAAATAAGCTCCTTAACAATAAAATAACCCACCTAACCTCCCTAATATTAGGGAGGAATAGCTATAAATCAATTAAAAATTTAGCCTTCCCATTAATGTTAGGAAAGGATTCAAGCTTGGGTTATTTTTGATTATTTTAAGATAAACCTACTATTTTAAGCATTTTTTCATACTTGTCAGTAGATATTTTATTTACTTTTTTATTTCAAATTTCCAATTTTTTTTCTATTTCTGAGTAATTATTCATATAATACTCGTATTTTTTTCTAGCTTCTCAAAAACGATTTTCCAACAACTCTAAAAGTTCTAGTTTAGCATTTCAGTATCAATAATTCCCTGCCCTATATTTATTTTCAATCTCCTTGATTTTTTCTGGATGAGCAAGTAGTTTTATAATATTAAAAACATTACATTTTTCTGGGTCTTTTGGTTCTTCAAGTCATTCGCTTCAAGTTACTATGGACATAACCTTTTTCTTTAGAGTTTTTGGATCATCAAAAACAGCTATATGGTTGTTATATGATTTAGACATTTTTCTTCAATCAATTCATGCTATAAGTCATAGCTCTTGTGATATAAGTGGTTTTGGTAGTTTGAAAAAATCAATACCATAAGTTTTGTTGAAATTTGAAGCTATATCACGAGCAAATTCTAAATGCTGTTTTTGGTCTTTTCATACAGGTACTAAATCTATATCATAGCTAATTATGTCTGATGTCATTAAAATTGGATAATTGAAAGTAGCCATATTTATATCACTATTTTTGTTTTGACTATCTTTGAAACTATGTGCTCTAAGCATCATAGAATAAGGCGTAACACTTGATAATACCCATGTTATATCATTGTGTAGCATTTTTGATTGTTCAAATATAATCATTTTAGAATCATCTGGTAATAATGAAAAAGGCTCGCAAAGT
>CAWUJK010000054.1:0-1828 GCA_963922865.1 uncultured bacterium
TTGAAGGAGTGTAATATGATTGAGAGATAGTGAGGGTAATTTATGAAGGATTGTTGTTAATATCAGTTGAAAGAATAAAGATAAGGAAGAAGAGAAAGAATGAGAAAATGGAGAAAATAATGGTATTGATAAATTTGGATTTGAAAGTTTATTTTTACTAAATGATACAAATAAAAAAGAATTAAAAAATATAGTTGCATTTAATGTTAAATGAGAATATGATGAGGTATGAATGAAATACAAAAATGAGTACTGAAGTTATGTAAAAGAAAAATTAGAAAAGAAAAAAGATTGATTTTATATAATACAAGCAAAAAAAGATATATGTTCTAATTGTATAAATGAATTTCAACCATATATAAAGAGAAAAGATTGAAATTATGTATATCCTAACTGATTAAATAATTATTTGAGTTTTACAGATAATAAGTTTAATAACATAGCAATAGTAGAAGAGAATAACATTTGATTGGCTAGTGATATATGAGATATAAATATAGCTGGAAAAAGTTATTGGGAACATGTACAATTAGCTCATAAAGATGTTACTGCATGAATAATGTTAAATATGGTATGAGTATGATGAGAATGATTTAATTTAAAAATATCTTCATGAATGTTATCAAAATTTATGTATTGAGATTGAAGTGTATCATACTATGGAAATAATCATTGGATTACGAATGAAGTAAAACAAAGTAGTTGGTATGAAGATAAAAAAAATGAAGCCATTAATAAAAAATACCAATATTTAAATATTGATGTATGATGAATATCTATTATTGATAATAGTTCTAATTATGTTCACCCAAATGATTATAAAATTAAAGATAAAAATAACTTAAATAGAGATTTAGATTTTGATTTTGCATTTTGAAAAGTAAATTGGAAGTCAGAAGTTGTTCATCATGATGATTGATATTATTTAAGATTAACTATAGATGATGAATATGATTTTAATCCAAGTTATAACAAAAACTTATGATTTAAATGAGTATTGATAGATATACTTAATTCTTGGGGTACTTATTATGAAGAAAGATGATATTGAAAACCATATAAATGGTATATGGAAATCAATGAAAAAATTTATTAACAAATCTTATATTATGAAAAAATTTTTATTGTGAATATTAAATTACATGATTTTAATATTTATGTTATTTATTCTACACTCTTTACTCAGCTTTATATATTATAAATTAATAATTTAAATATGAAAAATATTTTAATTGAAATATCTAAATTTTTTATAGCATTATTAATATGTTATTTAATATTTATATTTTTCTTTCTATACTTCTTTTTAGATAATGAAAAATATGTTATAAATAATAAAATATGAAAATATAGCGTATGAGAAAAAACTATATCATTATGATTTGATGGATTACAATCTTATAAAACTATATGTGATAATGATAAAAACTGCCTATGATATCCTTTAGAATGAATTAATGTTTTTGGAAATAATATATACATATATATACATAATTATTATAAAGATATGAAAAATTATAAAATTATGTGAGTTACTTATAAATCCACAAAAATACCTAATGATTTCAAACAATTTTGAATATTAACTCAAGATTCAGTTAATTTTTATTCTTTAAATGAATTAAAAAAATTACCCAAAGAACAACAAAACATCTTATTAGATTTAAAGAAAAATCCTAGATTTATATATGAGTAATATTAATAAAAATTTATGGTAATGTTTTTGCTATAACTTTTTATAGGTAATACTAGAAAAAAAAGAATTTTATTGATTATATTGAAATTCAGTTTGAACAACAAAAATAAAAGTGAGCCATTATAAGTATTG